>JBLYYU010000194.1:0-3619 GCA_048550275.1 Polyangiales bacterium | reverse complement strand
GGCGGTGCCAGCTCGAGCATGAAAAAGAGCAGACGCGTGACCTCCTCGACCGCGTCGCCGTCATGCGGCAAGAGCGCCTCACCTGGCTCGAAAGCCTTGCGCAGTTCCTGCGCCATGAGCTCAAGAACCAGTTGGTGGCGATGGGCACTTCGATCGATTTGGCGAGAAGCGGGGATTCGCTGGAGGCCAATCGAATCTATCTCGACAGGGCGCAACGGAGCTTGAACCGCATGCGCGGGCTGGTCTCGTCGGCCACGGAAGCTACGAGTCTCGAGGCTGCCCTGGAGGTCGACGAGGTGGAACGCGTCGACCTCAGTGCTTTGGTGGCTGATCGAGTGCTCGCGTTTCAAGAAACAAACCCGTCGAAGCGGCTCGACCTGGGGCTCAATCCTGGGCTGTTCGTGCAAGGGAACGAGGCGAGGATCGCGCAGCTCCTCGACAAGCTCCTGAACAACGCTGCGGAGCACATGAAGCCCGGCGGGGAGATTCGCGTGACCCTTCGTCGCGCGGACGGGCATTGGTTCGAGCTCTGTGTGGAGAACGAAGGCAACGAGCTCCCGGCGGACAAGGAACGGATTTTCGAGGCGTTCGTGTCGTCCCGAAGAGGCCCGGAGAACCTCGGGATTGGCTTGTTTGTCGCCCGGTCGATCGCGCGGAATCACGGCGGTACCGTCGTTGCCGAGGAACTGCCTGGTGCGGCCGGAGCCCGCTTTGTCGTGCGACTGCCCGAGGTCGGCGTGGACACGGACAGTGCGTCAGGCGACGAGGCCATCCAATCGGACGACCTCGATCCGGTCTCGCTTCGAGGCGCTGAAACCGATTCGTTCACCTAGCGTGGAGTTGTGTATGATGGCGCGTCGTCATGCCTAGCAAAGCGGCCCAGAAGACCGAGATCGACGGTTCACGTTGGAGCGAAGCCACGTGGCGGGCGTTCCATGCGGAGTCGGCGGCCCGGAGCGCGCGGGCGACCGCATTGGTGACTGTCCTTTGCTCGTTGCTGCTATTCGCATGGGCTCCGGGTGATTTCGAGTACTTCCCGGAGCACGCGGTGCGTTTCACGTACTATCGCCTTGCGACTGTCGTTTGGTGCTCGGCGATGGCGGTGGCAGCACTCAAGCTGCGGCGCACAAACGCAAAGTTCTTCGCGATGTGGCTTTGGTTTCTCGCTTGGGCGGCGGAGAGCTCCGCGATGATTCCTGCGACGCCAGATCACCTTCTGAGCCACACATTCGTGATGGTCATGGCGCAGCTGGGTTCGCTTGGCTTCATGGTTTGGAGTTGGAGGTGGGGTCTCACGATGAGCCTTGCCTTGGTGGGCATCGGCCAGCTCGCCCTTCTGCGCATACCGACGGAAGGATACGAAGTCTTCGCGGCCGAGGGGTACCTGCTCAGCGGGTTTGCTCTTTGCACTCTCTTCACGGCCGTAAAGCACGGGGGTGCACGCGAGCAGTTCGACCAGACGGTTCGCCTGCAAGTCGAGAAGGAACGCAGCGAGTCCTTTCTTCGTCAGGTGGCGAGCATGCGCCAAGAGCGGCTCACGTGGCTCGAAAAACTTGCGAGCTTTCTCAGGCATGAGCTCAAGAACCAGGTCGTAGCGGTGAGCACCTCGCTCGAGCTGGCCGACCCGTCGAGCCTCGACGAGAAGACCGAGCGCTATGTGAGCCGTGCGCAGCGAAGCCTCGGACGCATGCGACGGCTGGTCGAGTCCGCGACCGAGGCCACGAGCCTAGAGGCAGCGATGGCGACGGAAGAGACCGGGGCTGTCGAGCTGAGCGCCGTCGTCGAGGAGCGCGTCGCCCTTTTCCGAGACGTTCACGGGGAGAGGCAGTTTCTCGGCGACATCGAATCAGAAATCGTCATCGATGGGAATGAAGATCGCCTCGCGCAGTTGCTGGACAAGCTCCTCGAAAACGCCGTGGACCATGGCGGCGCCGACGGTGAGATCCAGGTGTCGCTGAAACGCGCCAACGGGGGCGTTTCGCTGCGCGTGGAAAACGAGGGCGATGCCTTGCCAGCGAACAGGGAAGGGCTGTTCGATGCGTTCGTCACTGTTGGGGAGCGCGGCCCGGACGCGTCGAACGTGGGTCTTGGCTTGTTCGTGGCCAAGGCCATTGCTGAATCTCACGGCGGCACGATCGATGCACGCGCTCTTCCGGACGGTTCAGGCGCATGCTTCGAGGTCTGCTTGCCTCTGGCCTGAGTCGTCACCCAGCTAGAAGACGATTCCCCCGCCCGCAGAGCTCACGTATTCTCCACGAATGTCCAAAGCTCCGACGTCGACCGCGCCACAAAACGAACCCCGGACGCTGAGCGACCGGCAAACCGAACTGGTCGAGCGCGCCTACACCGACGAGAAGCTCCGTCTGCTGGGCATCTTCCTGCCGATGGGTGTCTTGCTGTTCCTGGCCTTCGCTCCCTGGGACTACGCCATGTCGCCAGAGACGGCTCCGACGACGATCGGAATCCGGCTTGTCCTCAGCTTGTCGCTCGTCTTGTTCTGGCTCGGGAGATCTTCGAGCTTCGTGAGGCGATGGTACGATTGGATCGTAGCTACGCTGCTCACGCTCGGAGGCGTAGGGGTCGCCGTCATCCTCAGCATCGTTCCAGAGGGTTTCGCTACGGCATCAGGCGGGATTGCGCTGGTCATCATGTTTGGAGCGGGGGCAGTCCGGATGCCGGCCAGTCACACGCTCGTCGTTTCGACGGTGATATGCGTTGCGACGGTTCTGTTGATGTTCTCGATCGGTGAGCCCGCGACGCTGATCTGGAGCACGGCCCTGATGCTGGTTTCATTCGGCGCGCTCGGCGTCATCTACAACGCTTCGAGTCGAAGAGATGCGCTTGGCATCTTGACGTCCCAAAGCCAGCTCCGCTCCGAGAAGGAGCAAAGCGACGCACTGCTTCGTGAAATCACGACGATGCGCGCAGAACGCCTGACCTGGCTCGAGAACCTCGCTCAGTTTCTCAGGCACGAGCTCAAGAACCAAATCGTCGCAGTGGGGACTTCGATCGACTTGGCACAGGGCGGAGATTCGCTAGACGCGAACCGAATCTACCTCCAGCGGGCGCAGCGAAGTCTTGGGCGGATGCGCGGTCTGGTGTCGTCCGCGACGGAGGCGACGAGCCTCGAGGCGGCGTTGACGATGGACGACGTCGCGCCCGTCGACTTGAGCGCGCTCGTCGCCGAGAAGGTGCTCGCGTTTCAGCAGGTTCACCCGTCCAAGCAAATCGTCTTGCGGCCGAAGCCAGGGCTCGTCGTTTCGGGCAACGAGGAGCGCCTCGCGCAGCTCCTCGACAAGCTGCTCAACAACGCCGCGGAGCACTCCGAGCGCGACGCGGAGATCCGCGTGGCGCTTCGGCGTGCCGAGGACGGTCAAATCGAGCTCTGCGTAGAGAACGAAGGCGACGCACTGCGCGGGGACAAAGAGCGCATCTTCGAGGCGTTCGTGTCTTCGCGAGCCCGGCCGGAGAACCTCGGAATCGGCCTCTACGTCGCCCGGTCGGTGGCTCGCAACCACGGCGGTGACATCGTCGCTGAAGATCTCCCCGGGTCGCAGGGAGCCCGTTTCGTTGTGCGCCTTCCCGAGATCGGGCAGCACGCAGCCGAGCCGACCGACGC
>JBLYYU010000193.1:0-6410 GCA_048550275.1 Polyangiales bacterium | reverse complement strand
CACCCGTAGGTGTATGGTCCGTGTTTCAGTACCATTGTGGGAGGCCACCCTCTCAGGCCTCCTACCCGTCATAGCCTTGGTAAGCCATTACCTTACCAACAAGCTGATGGGACGCAGGCTCATCCTCTGGTGGTGCTTTGAGGCACCTTTAACCGCTCTCACCGTAGTGAGTGTGGTCTTACGCGGTATTAGCATTCCTTTCGGAATGTTGTCCCCCGCCAAAGGGTAGATTACCTACGCGTTCCTCACCCGTGCGCCACTTTAATAACTCCCGAAGGAGCGTTCTCGTTCGACTTGCATGTGTTAGGCCCGCCGCTAACGTTCGCTCTGAGCCAGGATCAAACTCTCCAGTTGAACTGTTGAGCTGGTTATCCTGCTGAGTTCTGGTGCTCCCACCAGATGCTCAAGAGCATCACAATTAGTATTGCGTGTTGCTCTCGGATTGCGGTCTTCAGCCGAAGCTGAGACCACTTTTTTGAATTGACCCTAGTCGCGCGTTTTGTTGCACGACTCGGGACCCGAGTACGTAACTATTGATTCCGATTCAGTTTTCAAAGACCGATCAGCGGAATGCCCGCAGACCCCCTCCAAAGGGACGCCGAAGTTAGCGCGGAACGGGGGTCGGTCAAGCAGGAATGTCGACTTTCGCGAGAACTTGTTAAACGACTGAAATCACAGGGCTTTATTGGCGCAGATCCTGCGAATTGGCTCGATTCGGACCTCAAAATGGCTCAAAGGGGGTTTCGATCTTGATCAATCGCCACGAGCAGATGCCCGTCGACGTCGTCGATGGCGGGATCGGCGATCCATGGCGCGAGGCAGTCCCGGTCTAGAACGCAGGGGTCGGTGAGGGCCTCGAGAAAGGCGACGATGTCCCCGACTTCGTCTTCGCTCATTTCGATCGGAGACTCGAACGAAGCGATCCCGCGTCCTGAGACTTCGAGGAAGTCCAGCATTTCTCCCGTGTTCCTCTCGAAGTCTTCCGACGCCGCGTCCGGCACGCTTTCCGGATCGAACTCTTCGGTAGCCGCTCTTGGATTCAGGTGGTGTCGAACCACGTCTGCGAGCTCATCGTAGGCGCCGCTGTGCAAGTAAGGACCCGTTGCGGATGCGTTGAGCAGAGTGGGTGTTCGAAATGAGAAGCGGTAGTTTCGGTCGTCGTTTTCGCGCGCTCGACCGAAGTCGTTCGTGCCTTCGAAGCCGTCGCCCTTGCCGCGCCCGATCTGCGGTGCGCAGATCGAATGGAAGTCTTCGTCTGTGAAGAAGTCGCCCTCGTGACAGCTCGCGCAGTCGGCGCCTCCTTCGTCCACGGTTCGAAAGAAGAGGAGTGCGCCGCGTTTCTCCGAGTCGCCCACCGCAGCAAGATCGCCTTTGACGTATGCGCGCCACGGGGTGTCGGTGAACACCTGCGAGTCTTCGTAAGCACCAATCGCCTCGGCGATTCTGGCGTAGCTGATCTCGGGAGAGTCGAAAACTCGCTGAAATTCCGGGCCCCAACGACTGTCCTCGGCTAGACGCTCCTCCAATGCAATGCGCAAGTCATCGTTGCTCCCTTCCGGAACGAAGTCGAATCCGCGCATCTCTTCGCTCGACGTAACAGGGAACCGGCTCTGCGCTGCGGAGATGCTTTCGCCAGCGTCCGGGTCCGCGGTTCCGTACTGGCTATCGGGTGTGCGGATGCCGCCTCCTTCGAGAGTTTGAACGCGCGAATCCCAGAACAGGCTTTCTTCCCAGAGCGCCAGATTGAACGTCGAAGGAGCGTTGCGGGGTACGGTCAGGTCTCCGTCCGGATGTGTCCGACCCGGCCCGAGCAGGTCGGGCTCGTCGGCGCCAACGCCGATCGATTGCGCAAGCCCGTCGCCGCCTCCGAGCATGGGGTGGTGGCAGGTCACGCACGCAGAGTCGAAATCTCCTCCGAGACTCTTGCTGAAAAACAGCTTCTTGCCGAGCTGGGCGAGAGGGTCTTCGATGCTCGGGAAGTCGCGACCTTCGGCGGCGTCGCCGCTCAGTTGCTGCGAGTTGATTAGGGCCCTCAGGGCAGCGTCGGTTGCGGTTCCGGGGTTGTCGTCCGAGTTGCATCCGGCCAGAGAGCAGGCGCAGAGGCACAGAACGAGTGAGGTTCTAATCCAATCCATCTACCAACTTTACCAACAAATCCTGACTCGTCAGTGTAGATAATGGTGCCTGAGGAGGAGATCTCGTCCGGGGTCGATGGATCGTGGGGGCTTCCGCCGACGGTCTTCCTGACCAGGCCGAGCTCTAGTGGTGCCGGCGGCCCTGAGGGCGAATTGCTCTTTTCCGGCGGAATCGTTGGAGCAACGAGCTCATGCGCTCGGGTGCGACTCTCGATGCACGACCCCGCCGCGGCGCACTTGTGAGATCTACGACTTGATCGTACGCACTTGCACATGGGGCTGATCTACTACGCCATCCCCTTCTTCCTAGTAACCCTCGGAATCGAACGCTGGCTCGTCGGCCGACGAGAGCAGCGCGATGGCGCTGGCACGAAGCTCGCCGGCTTCACCACCGAGGATTCGTTCGCAAGCCTATCGATGGGCATTGGCTTCCTCCTCATCGAGATCGTGCTGAAGCTCTTGCCCTTTGCGGGACTGGCCTGGCTATACCAGTTCCGGCTCTTTGAGATTCCGGTGGTCTGGTGGTCCTGGGTTCTCCTGCTTTTCGCTGAGGACTTCTGTTACTACTGGTTTCACAGACTGCACCACGAGGTCCGTGCACTTTGGGCGGCGCATGTGAACCACCACTCGAGCACGCACTACAACCTCACGACGGCGCTCCGGCAATCGTGGACGACCCCGTTCACGGGTTTTCTGTTTTGGGCGCCCCTGCCCCTCCTGGGCTTTCCGATCGAAATGATCCTCATCCAGAAATCGATCAGCCTGCTCTATCAATACTGGCTTCACACCGAGCTCATCGATCGGCTCGGCTGGTTCGAGGTATTCTTCAACACGCCATCGCACCACCGGGTTCATCATGGCCGAAACCCGATCTACCTCGACCGGAATCACGCGGGGATCTTCATCATCTGGGACAAGGTTTTCGGCAGCTTCGAGCCGGAAGGCGAAGCGGTCGACTATGGCCTCACCAAGAACATCCACACCTACAACCCGGTGCGCATCGCCTTCCACGAATGGGTCTCGATGCTGAAAGATGCCTGGGCCGCCGAAAGCTGGCGCGGCCGGCTAGGATACCTCGTGATGCCACCAGGCTGGTCTGAAGATGGGTCGGGAAAGACGTCGGCAGTCCTTCGACGCGACTATCTGACGGCTGAATCGACCTCGACATCAAGCTGAATCGCTAGCGATTTTGCGTAGATCCGATTCATTTTCAATAATGCTAGGCAGATGAAAGTCCTCGTCGTCGTCGTCAACTACCGGACACCGGAGCTAGCGGTTCGCTGCCTGGAGTCGCTAGAGGGCGAGGTCGAGCGGATCGGCTCGATCAGAGTGGCCGTCATCGACAACGACTCGGGAGACGATTCCGTCGAAGTGATTGGAAGCGCCATCGAGATGAACGGCTGGGATTGGTGCAGCTTGATGCCATTGCAGGACAATGGTGGCTTCGGCGCTGGGAACAACGCCGGCATCTGTGCCTACCTAGATGGCGACGATTCGCCTGAGTACGTGATGCTCGTCAACCCAGACGCGTACGTGAAGGAGGGTGCCGTGCGCTCGTTGGTCGAGCTCATGGACAAAGACTCCGAGGTCGGGATCGCCGGTGCGCGCATCGTAGACGGAAACGGCGTGCAGGCCCAATCTGCGTTTCGCTTCCCAAGCGCGTGGAGTGAGCTCATCGAAGGATTCAAGCTCGGCCCGCTCACCAGACTTCTGAGCGACCGACAGCTTCTCGTCGAGCTCGGAGACAAACCAATGCCGGTCGACTGGGTCACCGGCGCCGCGATGATGATTCGGAGGTCCGTGATCGACGAGATCGGGCTTTTTGACGTCGGTTACTTCCTGTACTTCGAAGAAGTCGATCTCTGTTACCGCGCTCAGAAGGCTGGCTGGCAAGTGTACTACGTACCTGACAGCGTCGTGGTGCATCTGCAGGCACAGGCAAGCGGCATCACCGACGACCGCGAACAGAAGCAGCGCTTTCCGAACTACTGGTTCGAATCTCGACGGCGCTTCTTCGTCAAGCACCGAGGCAAGGCAAACGCCGTTCTCGCGGACCTTGCCTTTCTCGGCGGCTACGCGACTTTTCGCGCACGGAGCGCCATCCAGCGGAAGCCGGACGGAGAGCCGCCCTATTTCTGGCGGGATTTCTTGCGCAACAGCGTCCTCGTGAAGGGGTTTAACATATGATGTCGCAGCCCCTGTCTTCCGTTGGTGCGGTCGCCATTGGAAAGAACGAAGGGGAGCGTCTCAAGATCTGCCTCGGCTCATTGCAAGGTCGGGTGGCTCATCTCGTCTACGTCGATTCGGGTTCGAGCGATGGAAGCGTCGAGTTCGCGCGCTCGATCGGTGCGCAGGTAGTCGAGCTCGAATCTTCGGTTCCATTCACGGCCGCGAGAGCGCGCAACGCCGGCGTCGAGCGTTTGATACGAATCGCGCCCGGTTTGCGGTACGCACAGTTGATCGATGGCGACTGCGAGCTCGTCGATGGTTGGCTCGAGCAGGCAGTCGGCTTTCTCGATGAGAACGAGAAGTACGCCGCCGCGGCAGGCCGCTTGCGGGAGCGTTTTCCGGAGGCGAGCGTCTACAACTACCTATGCGACGTCGAGTGGGACACCCCGATTGGCGACGCCGATGCCTGCGGCGGCATCGCGATGATGCGAATTGTCGCCTTCGAATCGGTCGGAGGGTTTCGGCCCGATTTAATCGCGGGCGAAGAGCCGGAGCTCTGTGTACGACTTCGCAGCGAAGGCTGGAAGATCCGGCGTCTCGACGCTGAGATGGCCTTGCACGACGTCGCGATGGATCGGTTCTCCCAGTGGTGGAAGCGGGTCACCCGCGCCGGCCATGCCTACGCAGAAGGGGCGCTCCTGCACGGCGCCCCGCCAGAGCGGATGTGGGTGCAAGAGTCGAGGCGAATCTTCGCCTGGGGCTTGCTCTTGCCTGTTGCCGCGACGCTATTTGCGCCTTGCACGGCTGGGCTCTCGCTCTTGCTATGGCTCGCGTATCCGTTGAACACGATTCGCATCGCTCGTCGCTTCAAGCGTGAGCGCAGGTCGCGCCCTTGGACGCTCGCTGCCTTTTTGATGCTTGGTAAGTTTCCAGAGGCCCTGGGTTGGGTCCGTTTTCACTGGGGTCGGCTCACCGGCAAGCGCTCCGGGATTATCGAGCACAAGCGTGCGTGACGAGCGCGCAGCGCAGGTTCTGTTTGTAGTTGTCTAGTTGAACCGGACGGTGCGAACCGCTCGGGCGTTGGCCTCATCGATATCGAAAACCAACGGCATCGACTCGTTTGCTAGGTAAGGAAACAGCAGGTCCTCGTAGTTTTCGGACTCGATATCGCTGGACTGACCGCCAGGGAGCTGGATGGTGCAGGCAGGACCAGTCGAAGATGCCTCACAGACGAAGCGTGTGGAAGGGCCGGCCGTTTGCACGAAATCCGAGTTCGGATTCGCAACGTCGACCGTGAAGAGACCCCCATCATTGGCGAAGAGCGGATCAGACGCCGGAGGGTTGTTGTAGTCGAAGATCTGAAATGCGGCGAGGTCCGAGCTCAGAAGCAAGCCGTGCAGCCTCCCCCATGCCCATCTCGTCTCATCGGCACCAAGAGCAGCGTCCAGGAAGTCGCCGGCGGCCTGCAGCGAGTCGGACATGACCTGATACTTCGTCTCGGGGGGACCGTCGGTAGCCGGGTCATCCCAGTACACATCCCCCGCCTCGAGCTGCTCCGGGTCGACGATCGAGTAGTACATTGCGAAGCTCGGGGAGCGCCCTCCGGGCCCGTTCTCGTTGGCTTCGATTCGGGCGCGGAGCTCGATGAACAGTGTGTGGAAAGCAGCGCAACCAGAGGAGGCAAGAAGCTCATCGGCATCGGAGGAAAGAGGAGAGTTTTCCGAGTCCGTCCCGCTCAGACCGGTCGGACAGGTGAAATCCCAGTTCTCGAGTGCGCTGATCACTTTGGCGCCGTTGAAGCCAGGTATCGTCTGCTCGTCGGTGGCGATCGCTAGAATTCCCGGGCGCATGCGATCGCCAATCAGTGAGTACACGTCGCTCACGATTCGGTCCATCGTCTCGCGACTGTGTTGGTCTCCGATCTCTTCGATGAGATCGACGATTCGGGAGTGTCTGAAACCGGCGGCCCTGTCTACTTGGTAGGGCGGCTGGAAGCTACCGTTGGGAAGCGTGGTCGGATCCCCGTCGAACAGCGCGCCCGTCATTGCGTTGTTCGCGGTGGCGATGTAGCCGGACTCGGGGTTGGACGCCTGGGGTAGTTCTTCT
>JBLYYU010000192.1:0-3558 GCA_048550275.1 Polyangiales bacterium | reverse complement strand
GGGCTGTGAACAGGTTCGGCACCTCGCAGGCCATCCGGAACGACATGAAGCCGCCGTTCGAGTGGCCGATCAAGTACACGCGCTTGGAATCGATGTTGTACGTCTCTTGCGCTTCTTCGATGAGCCCGCTGATGTAGGCGACGTCGTCGATCTCGTCATCCGCGGTGCAACAGGCGGCGCCGTTCCAAAGGCGTCGCCCTTCGTCGTTCGGCGTCCCGTCCGGGTACACCATGATGAACTGCTTCGGGTCCACGAAGTTGGTCAACTGGAAGTACCCGGCCTGGGTGGCGCCGTCGGCGCCGGCGCCGTGGAGCAGCATGACCAAGGGGTAGCTGACCTCGGGGTCGTAGTCGTTGGGAATGTCGACGTCGGCTGGGCGTTCGTCGCCTCCGATTACCAGGGGAGGGTCTGGGGAGAAACTCTGGCCACCCGAACTGCTGCTGTCGCAGCCGAGCACCATCGCTAACACAAGAAAGGAGAACAGATTCTTCATGCGGCGGAGCCTAGAACGGAGCATCGATTCAGTAAAGCATCGCGATCTGGTCGCTCGCCCTCGGACCGTATAAGCTGCGCGGCATGGGGGACACGATCTTCAGCAAGATTCTTCGTGGGGACATTCCCTGCCACAAGGTGTACGAGGACGACTTGATATTGGCGTTCTTGGATATTGGGCCATTGAGCTACGGCCACACGCTCGTCATCCCGAAAGAAGAGGTCGCCACGCTCGACCAGCTTTCCGACGAAACCTCGGCGGCGATCGGCCGCGTCCTTCCGAGGCTGTGCCGTGCCATCAAGAACGTCACGGGCGCCGAGCAGTTCAACGTGCTCCAGAACAACGGTCCGATGGCGCATCAAGCCGTCTTTCATGTCCATTTCCACATCATTCCGAAACCAAGTGTGAATCGGGGGCTCGTGGTCGAGTGGGCGTCTACCAAGCTCGACCCGGACGAAGCCACGAAGCTAGCGGCTGCCTTGAGCAAGGAGATTGAGGGGTAACATGGCGGGAGCAAGATTTGACGAGACGATCACCTTCAAGGGGTTGCGAATCGCGGTCATGACGGTCTCGGACACCCGCACGGAGGCGACCGACAAGTCGGGCGCCTACCTCGTGGAGAGTGCGCAGGAAGCGGGCCACCAGGTCCTCGACAAAGTGATCGTTCCCGATGACCGCAAGCGCATCGAAGTTCAGCTTCGGCGCTGGATCAACGAGCCCAACATCGAAGTCGTCATCGCCACGGGCGGCACGGGCGTCACCGCGCGCGACGTCACGCCCGAGGCCTTCGAAGAGGTTTGGGAAAAACCGATCCCCGGTTTCGGCGAGCTGTTCCGCATGCTGAGCTACGAGCACATCGGCACGTCGACCATCCAGTCCCGCGCCTGCGCCGGCGTCGCCCGCGGCACGTACATGTTCGCGCTTCCCGGCTCGACCGGCGCGTGCAAGGACGCGTGGACCGGGATCCTCAGGTACCAGCTCGATATCCGCTACCGGCCCTGCAACTTCGCGGAGCTGATTCCGCGATTACGGGAGTAGCCCCGCTGGCTACCGCCCTAGCGAGGTCACCGGGATGGGCATGATGTTCCAGGTCATTCTCGACATTGGGATCTCGCGCTTTGCGATCACTTCGCGCTTGGCGCGGCCGCGTACCCAGACGTAGCGGCGAAGCTCGCCTTGTACGTCGGCGGCTACGTAGAGCTCGTCGGTGCCGTTGGCGTCGAGGTCGGCGAGGAGAGCGGCGTGCTCGAAGCCGCCGGAGTCTCGGTCGATGCTTTCGACGCCCCACTCGGACTTGGGGTTCTTGCCGGGGCGGAGGAGCCAGAGGCCCTTGCTGAACGATGCGGCGACCATTTCCTTCTTGCCATCGCCGTCGATGTCGCCCGCGGTCAGGAAGCGGCAGAGCCGGTCGGGGATCGTCGCGATGATGACCTTGGCGTCGGGTGGGGTGTCCGCGTCGTATCGGCGAATCTCCACGGGCTCGACGATTTGTAGGCTAGAGCCGCGACCCTTGGTGAGCGCTTCGACGGCTACGTAGAGCTCGTCGGTGCCGTCGCCATCCACGTCGTCGACGAAGATCTCCTTGGCGTGCCGTTTGCCGAGGTCGGCGACGATGGTCGGCCCCTTGCCCTGCTTCGGGACGTAGCGCACCACTTCGCCGTGCTGCGATTCGGCGTCGAGCTTGTTGGGCTCGCTCGGCGTGGCGTAGACCTCGAGTGTTCCGTCTTTGTCGAGGTCGCCGATTTCGATCTCATGAACGAAGGTGTCCTTCTTCTGATCGACGCGCTCGACCTTCCACTTGCTCGCCTTCTGCCGCAGCACCGCGACCACTCCTTGGTCGTGCGTAGCCACCGCGATCGCTGCCGTTCCGTCGCCGTAGAGGTCTGCGACCTCGGCGTCCCGCATTCGGTTGAACTTCCCTCCGAACTCCGCCTGCCAGAGCGTGCTCGCCCGGTGCTTCCCCTTGGAGCGCCTCCAGAGCTTCACGTAGGCGCCGGAGCCGCCGAGCGTCAGGATGCCCGGCGCCTGCCCGCGTGGGTTGAGCAGCATCGCCTTGTGAAAGACGTTGCTCTGCGCGTCCTCGACGGTCTCGGTTTTCCAGCCACCGCCTTCGCGGGTCAGGATGTCGAGGCGGGCTGGCCCGGGGTTCGCGGTGGCCTTTCCGTCCACGACCTGGAACTGGGAGTACGAGAGCAGCAAGCCGTTCGGCAGCGTGTCCGGAAGCGCAGCGCTGGCCGGCTGCTTCTTCGCGGGCTCGGCGGGCTTCTCGGTCTTCGCGGGTCTCTCGGCCTGGGCCGACGCGGGAGCCGGCTCCGCTGGGGCGGATTTCTCGCCCCCCTGACACGCCAGAACGAAGAACAGGGCCCAGAGCCCGAATCGAGTGACCGAGTGATGTCGCATGTGGCGTCGCTACCAACGGTCGCAGCTCCGCGCAACTAAGCGCCGGAACCGGCCCACCGGGCGGCCAATTTGACCCGTAAGCGTGTACCGGTTACCTGGAGCCGCAGGAGACGTGAGCGGAAAACCAAAACGAATCGCCCTCTTCGTTTTGAAGCTGGTGTTCTCTGTCGGCATGCTGGCGTTCATCTTTCAAAAGGTGCTTCGCCGGGATGGTGCGGAGGATCTGCTCGAGCGTTTGAGCGACCTGAGCTGGGGCTGGGTCGCAGCCGCCGTGCTCATGCAGCTCGTCGCCATCGGCTTCAGCACGGTTCGCTGGCAGCGGCTGCTCGTCGGTCAGGGGATCTTCGCCAGCTGGGGATTTCTGAGCGGCTCGATCATGATCGCGCGGTTCTGGGGCGCTTTCACGCCGGGCGGCTTCACCGGCTTCGGCGGCTGGCGCATTTACGACGTCGCCAAACACACCGGCAAGACTGCCCGAGCGACCGCCACAATCGGCGTCGAGATGATCCTCGGCCAACTGGCGTTTGGCGTCGTCGTCATGATCGGCAGCATCTTCGGGATGCGATTCATCGGCACCGACGGCGTCCTCCTGGTGAACGCTGTCTTTCTCGGCATCATCGTCGTGGGCCTCGCGTTTCTCGCGCAGCCACAACTCTTCCTTTTCT
>JBLYYU010000191.1:0-7791 GCA_048550275.1 Polyangiales bacterium | reverse complement strand
TCCTCGTCGCCGAGGATGTCAGCAAAGTCTACCAAATGGGCGATGTTGAAGTGCACGCGCTTCGCGGTGTCAACGTCCCGCTGTACGAAGGCGAGCTCATGGTGCTCCTCGGCCCGTCGGGGAGTGGCAAGTCGACCTTGTTGAACATACTGGGCGCGCTCGATGTGCCGAGCTCCGGGCGAGTGCTCTATCGCGACGAGGACATTGCCGCGCGAGGTGAGCGAGAGCTGACGCAGTTTCGACGCGACCACGTTGGTTTCGTTTTTCAGTTCTACAACCTGGTTCCGAGTCTCACGGCTCGGGAGAACATTGCCCTGGTGACCGAGATCTCCCAAAACCCGCTCGATCCCCGAGAGGCCTTGGAGCTCGTCGGGCTCACCGAGCGCATGGACCACTTTCCAGCCCAACTTTCGGGTGGCGAGCAGCAGCGGGTGGCCATTGCTCGAGCCGTCGCCAAACGCCCGGAGATACTGCTTTGCGACGAGCCCACCGGCGCGCTCGATTTCAAGACCGGAATTCGCGTTCTCGAAGTCATCGACGAGGTTAACCGATCGCTCGGCACGACTACCGCCGTGATCACGCACCACGCGCCGATCGCGTCCATGGCCGACCGCATCGTTTCCTTGTCTGACGGAAGAGTCGCGCGCGACCACAGCAACGAAGAGAAGGTGTCGCCGGCCGAGCTTTCCTGGTGAGCGTCCTCGACCGCAAGCTGTTTCGCGACCTCATGCGCCTCAAAGGCCAGGCGCTCACGATAGCCATGGTCGTCGCCGTCGGGGTGGCGAACTACATCACCTTGCGAAGCGCCTGGCGCGCTCTGGGTGACTCGCGGGCGGCTTACTACGAGGAGTACCGCTTCGCCGATGCCTTTGCGAGCCTCAAGCGGGCGCCGGATTCCGTTGCGGACCAGCTTCACGAGGTCCGCGGCGTCGCATCGGTGTACCCACGTGTCGTCGAGCAAGTGCTTCTGCCATTGCGAAACATGCCAACTCCGGCGCACGGTCAGATTATCTCCCTGCCCACCCACGGGCGCCCTCCCATGAACGACGTCCTCGTGAAGCACGGGCGCCTTCCGGAGTCCGGCCGTGGGAACGAGGTGTTGATCTACGAGCCGTTCGCGAATGAGCACGGCCTCCGCCCGGGCTCTACGATTCCTGCAATCTTGAACGGGAAGCTCCACGAGTTGCTCATCGTCGGGCTGGCGCTTTCGCCCGAGTACGTCTTTGCGATCGAGCCGGGCGGGATCACCTCTGACGACGAGCGCTTTGCCCCGATGTGGATGTCCGAGAGCGCAGTCGAGGCAGCGTTCCAAATGGAGGGAGCTTTCAACGACCTGGTGCTTCGGCTCGAGCCAGGGGCGGACGAGCGTGCGGTCCTGGTCGCTCTGGATCGAATCCTGGCGCCCTACGGGGGGCTCGGCGCCTACGGCCGTGACCTGCAAGTGTCCAACTCGATTCTCGACGGTGAGCTCGCACAGATCGAAGCCATGGTGATCTTCTTGCCGGGCGTGTTCCTCGCGGTCGCCGCGTTCCTGCTCAACGTCGTGTTCTCCAGGCTCGTCGCTCTCCAACGCGGCCAGATCGCGGTCATCAAGGCGGTGGGGTACGGCAATTCCGCGATCGCGCTTCACTACTTGAAGATGGTTTGCGTGATCGTGCTGGTCGGCTCGGTGCTTGGCGTCGGCCTTGGCGCTTGGCTTGCCGACGCGATGCTCAATTTGTACGCGGAATTCTTCCGGCTTCCCATGACCCGCGGACGGATTGATCTTCCGGTTGCGATCAACGCGATTATCGGGAGCTTCATCGCCGCCGTCGCTGGCATCGGTTTCGCCGTCCGGAGCGCGTTGACGCTTCCTCCGGCCGAAGCGATGCGTCCTCCGTCACCTGCGCGTTACAGGGCGTCCGCGATCGAACGAGTCCCCGGTCTCCGCCGGGTTCACCAGACGACGATGATGGTTTTTCGCGAGATCTGGCGGCGGCCGCTTCGGACGATTCTTTCCGCGGCCGGCATCGCCTTCGCGCTGGCTATCATCATTCTCGGGAGGTTTGGCAAGGACGCTCATGGGCCGATTCTCGACCTGCAGTTCGGGCGCCAACAGCGGGAGGACATCAGCGTCATGTTCTCTACCGAGGTCCCGCAGCGCGGTCTCGGCTACCTCGCGCATCTGCCCGGCGTCGATCAAGTGGATGGCTACAGGGCGACTCCTGTGAGATTTCGTTCCGGCCCGCGTTGGCGGGACAGTGTTCTAGTTGGGCTTCCACCGGACAGTCACCTGCGACGTCTCTTCAATCGCCAGTTCCGCCCCGAGCGCATTCCGCATAGCGGCATACTCCTGACGGACGTGCTTGCGGACATACTCGACGCGGAGCCGGGGGACATCATCGAGGTCGAGCTCAAGGAGGGTGACCGGGGCACGCGGCACGTTCGACTGAGCGGGACCATCGACGAAGCCTTCGGCATCCAGGGCTACATGCAGAAGGACGGCCTTCACGAGCTTCTGAGAGAGAAGCCGACCGTCAATACTGCCTTGCTCCGCGTAGACCCCGGCCAAGAGGCCGAGCTTCAGGGGAGGCTTGCGGACATTCCCACGGTTCAGAGCATCCATCGCAAGCGCAATCTGTTGGAGAGGTTCGAGGAGCAGACGAGCCGCACCATGCAGGTCATCACGCTGATCCTGACTCTATTCGCCACCGCCATTGCCGTGGCTGTGGTGTACAACAATGCGCGGGTGAGCCTGTCCGTACGAAGCCGGGATTTGGCGACGCTTCGCGTCTTGGGCTTCACCCGAGCTGAGATATCTGCGATTCTGCTTGGTGAGCAGGCCGTGCAGGTTTTGCTCGGGATTCCGCTCGGAATGCTACTCGGGACCTGGGGCGCGAAAGCACTGCTCGAGCTCCAGGCGGACCCGGAGCAATTTCGCATGCCGATGCTCATCTCATCGCAGACGTATGCATTTTCGGTCGTGGTAATCTTGGCCGCGGCTGTTCTGAGCGCTTTGCTCGTGCGACGCCGGCTCGATTCGCTGGATCTAATTGGCGTGCTGAAGACGAGGGAGTAAGGAGAGATGGCGCATGGATAAGCCGTCTGGTTTGAGGAAATGGGTTCGGCGAACACTCATCGCATTGGCGGTGCTCGCCGTGGTGGGTCTCATCGTCGTGGCGTGGATACCCAATCCGGTCGAAGTCGAGGTCGCCGAAGTGAGCCGAGGCCCGCTCGTCGTAACGGTCAACGAGGACGGCCGGACGCGCGTCAAAGATCGATACACCGTGTCCGCTCCGATCAACGGCAACCTGGCGCGGCTCGATCTCGACGCGGGCGATACGATTGAAGAGGAGCAGGTCCTCGCTCGTTTGGTTCCGCTTCCCCCGCCGCTCCTCGACTCTCGGACGAGGGCCGAGGCGAAAGCTAGAGTGGATGCCGCCATGGCTGCACGACGTCAGTCTCAATCTGCCGTCAACCGCGCCCGCGTTCAACGGGACTTCGCGAAACAAGAGTCCGAGCGTGCACTCGCAGTGGTACAGCAAGGTGGGCTCGCCCGTAGCGATGCAGACCGGGCAGTGTCGACCTACCGGAGCAGCCAGGAAGAGCTCAGCTCGGCGAACTTTGGGGCCCGTGTCTCCGAGCACCAACTGAAGCTCGCCCAGACCGCTCTCATGCAATTGAGCGGCCAGGGCGAGGAGGGTGAGCAGCTCGAGATCGTGTCACCGGTCGCCGGCCAGGTCTTGAAGATCTTCCTCGAGAGCGAAGGGGTGGTCCAAGGTGGCACGCCGATTCTCGAAGTCGGAGACCCAGCCGCGCTGGAGGTCGTGGTCGACGTTCTCAGCCAGGATGCAACGCGAATCCCCAGTGGCGCGACCGCGACCATCGAGCGATGGGGCGGCAAGAACCCACTTCGCGGCCACGTGCGAGTCGTCGAACCCTCCGCGTTCACCAAGCTCTCGGCCCTGGGCGTAGAGGAGCAGCGCGTCAACGTCATCATCGACATGGACGACGAGCGCGAGAACTGGGCGAGTCTCGGCGATGGTTACCGGGTGGAAGCGCGGATCTCGGTCTGGGAGGGCGAGGACGTGCTTCGGGTGCCCGCAAGCGCCGTCTTTCGTTCCGGAGAGTCCTGGGCGACCTTCGTAGTCGAAGCTGAGACCGCCGTCGTTCGGTCCGTCGAGCTCGGCGAAACGAACGGGCTCGACACGGAAGTGCTGTCGGGCTTGGAGGAGGGCGAGACCGTAATCGCTTATCCGAGCGACAGCGTGCGCGACGGTGTAGCCGTCAAGGCGAGGTAGTCGAGACATGGATCCGATCACCCCGGTTATCGACCCTTCACAGATCACGAGACTGTTCGAACACCCGGAGCTGCTCAGTCACCTGATTGCGACCCTGGTTCTCATGGTGTCCGTTCTCGTCGTTCGCTACGTGGCGCTGCGCTTCGTTCGTCGTGCGCTCCCGAGCCGGGACAAGCTGCGTCTTCGCTGGTCATCGCAGATTCGCGGTCTCTCGTATGCGGTTCTGGCGTTCGGCATCCTCACGATTTGGGCCGCGGAGCTTCAGGCGTTGGCGGTTTCGTTCGTCGTTCTCGCCATGGCCATCGTTTGGGCAACGAAGGAAACGATCGCCTGCATTCAGGGAGCGATCTACCGCGTTAGCGCAAACGCGTTCGAGGTCGGTGACCGCATTGCCATCGCGTCGATCCGCGGCGATGTAATCGACACGGGGCTGCTGAGCACCTTGGTGCTCGAGGTTGGGCAGGGGCACCAGCGAACCGGGCGAACCATCAGTATCCCGAACAGCCTGCTCATGACGGAGGCCGTGCTCAACGAAAGTCTGGCGGGCGAGTACATGCTTCACCTGATGAGCATTCCGGTCGATCGCGAGTCCGACATCGCGGAGATGGAGCAGAGGGCCCTCGCCGCGGCAAGAGAGGCGTGCTCCGAGTTCATCGACGACGTCCGGAGGCCGATGTCGGCGCGCTATCGTCGCCACGGTCTGGTTCCGCCGGTCGTCGATCCGCGGGTTACCTATCAGCTCGTCGACAAGAACACAGTCAACATCCTCTTGCGAATCCCGACGCCGAGTCGTCTCGAACGACAAGTTGAGCAACGTGTGCTTCGAGCGGTGCTGGGGGTTCCCAAGGGTCGCGACACTCTGCCCCCACCACCACAATGACTTCATCCGAGATCGAAATTCGAATCGCCCGTCTCGAAGCCATCGAGGCGATCAAGGCCCTCAAGGCTCGCTATTGGCATTGCTGCGACACGAAAGACGTTGAAGGCGTGCGCGACTGTTTTCTCGAAGGCCCGGTCGAGATCCACTACGAAGGCCCGGTCGGCCTGGTGAATCACAGGGACGGCCTCTATCAGGTATTCAAGGACGTTGCTTGTCAGACGCAGATCGTCGAAATGCACCACGGCGGTCCACCAAATATCGACGTACAGGGTCCGGACCGTGCGAGCGCGCGCTGGGGGCTCGTCTACCACCTGATGAACACTGAGTCGCAAACGATCAGTGTCGTCGGAGGGTACTACGACGACGAGTATTGCCTCGTCGACGGGCAGTGGTGGATAAGCAAGGCCCAGTTCAAGGTTTGCTCCGCCGTGACATATGGCTGGAAGGGCGGCTCGATTCGTTTGCTACACGCCGGCCCATCACTTCCGAGCTAGCGTGCCCTGAACGCCGGGCCGGCCCCGACCTGAGGTGCCGGCGAATGCGCGGATGACGGAAGCCTCGTTTTTTGGTAACAACGTCTCTCTTGACCCGTTCAAGGTGGTACCTATGAATGGCCAGATGTTGCCGGATCGGCTTGCGAGCGATTTTCGACGTGTACGCGCGCAAACCGAGGCGCTCGTCGCGCCGCTTTCCGCAGAGGACCAGTGCGCGCAAAGCATGCCCGACGCGAGCCCGAGCAAGTGGCACCGGGCGCACACGACTTGGTTCTTCGAAACCTTCGTGCTCGAGCACGCTGGCGTGACCGGCCTCTCTCCAGAAGCCTATGCCGTTCTGTTCAACAGCTACTACAACGCCGTGGGTGAGCAGTTCCACCGACCCTCGCGAGGCCTTCTCACCCGGCCGAGCCAAAGCGAAGTGACCGCCTACCGAGCTGAAGTCGATGCCGCCGTGCTCGAGCTGCTCGACGCTGGCGTGGATGACGAGCTCGGTCGGCGAATCGAGATCGGATTGCATCACGAGCAGCAGCATCAGGAGTTGATCGTCACCGACATCAAGCATCTCCTGTCCCAGAACCCTCTCGATCCAGCGTACGCGCAACGGCCGCGCCATTTTAGTGACGACGCGTCGATCCCCGCCATGCGATGGGCAGCCCACGCGGGCGGCCGCATCAGCATCGGTTACGACTCATCTCAGTACCATTTCGACAACGAGAGCCCAGCTCACGACGTTCTCGTTCATCCGTTCGAGATCGCGCAACGGCTCGTGACGAACGGTGAGTACCTCGCGTTCATCGAGGACGGTGGCTATGAGCGTCCCGAGCTCTGGCTGAGCGCCGGATGGCAGGCCGTACAATCGAATCACTGGCGAGCTCCACTCTATTGGCGCGAAGAGGCCGGAGGCTGGTCGGTGTTTACGCTTCACGGCCTTCACCTGTTGGTCGAGTCCGAGCCGGCGCTTCACGTTAGCTACTACGAGGCAGAGGCTTTCGCTCGCTGGTCGGCGGCCCGACTCCCGACGGAGCAAGAGTGGGAGGCTGCGACGGCCGAGCCCGAGCCGGCCCCACTCTGCGCCCGCGCTCCCTCCTTGCACGCCTCGTCTCCGAGTATCTACGGGGCGGCCTGGCAGTGGACGAGCTCCGGTTACGCCGCATACCCGGGCTTCCGTTCGGCGCCCGGCGCGCTCGGCGAGTACAACGGAAAATTCATGTGCGGCCAATACGTGCTGCGCGGGAGCAGTTGCGCGACCCCGGCGGGACACGCGCGCCGCAGCTATAGAAACTTCTTCCCACCGGACGCGCGTTGGCAGCTCAGCGGCATTCGGCTAGCCCGGGATGGCGGTTGAGGCGATGATTGCATTTGATCCGTTGAGCACCGAGGAACGCGTTCGCATCGTGGACCTTCACCCGGAGCTTGGGGACTTGATTCAGGAAGCGGTGGATGGCTTGCAGCGCGAGCCAAAGGCGCTTCCATGCAAGTACTTCTACGACGCGTTGGGCGCTAGGCTCTTTGAAGCGATCACCGAGCTGCCCGAGTACTATCCGACGCGGACCGAGCTGGGCATCATGAGTCAGTCGGTTCACCAGATGGCCGACGCGATCGGCCCCCATGCAACCTTGGTCGAGTTTGGCTCCGGGGTCGGCCTCAAAACTCAGAAGCTCCTCGACGCCCTGATCGAGCCGAGCGGTTGCGTCCTCATCGACATCAGTCGAGCTGCACTCGAGGCTTCAGCAGGCCAGCTCGCCGACCGCTACCCGCACATGGAAGTGGTCGCCGTCTGCGCCGACTACACTCAACCGCTTCGGCTGCCGCGGCCGCACAGGCCGAGCTCACGCACGGTGGCGTTCTTTCCGGGTAGTACGATCGGCAATTTCAAGCGCGATTCGGCCGTCAGTTTTCTCAGTCGCGTCGCGGACTTGCTAGGGCCGGGCGGCGGCCTGTTAGTCGGAATCGATCGCAAGAAAGACCCTGCGATCATCGAGGACGCATACAACGACGCGCTCGGAGTGACCTCTGCGTTCAACCTGAACATTCTGCGCCGCCTCAATCAGAGCGGTGCCAATTTCGACCTGCAGAATTTTCGGCACCACGCCCCTTACGTCGAAGACGAAGGTCGAATCGAAATGCGTCTAAT
>JBLYYU010000190.1:0-4068 GCA_048550275.1 Polyangiales bacterium | reverse complement strand
GTCGCACCGAGCGCGGCAAGGACGCAGAGGGGTGGCAACACGAACAGGAAGTGCCGCAGCCCGTCATAGATGGTCGACCGGCCCAGGATGGCGTAGCTGACCGGGAAAACGATCGCGAAGGACAAGAAGGCTACGCAGCCACCACGCCAGCTCCACAGGGAGCGCCGGAGAC
Source organism: Polyangiales bacterium (assembly GCA_048550275.1). Taxonomy (GTDB): domain Bacteria; phylum Myxococcota_A; class Polyangia; order Polyangiales; family Houyiibacteriaceae; genus SG8-38. The sequence continues at coordinate 3,896 of JBLYYU010000190.1, read as the reverse complement.
GCGGGCTCGCGAGACACCCGAGCAACAGCAGCACACCGACCGCCAAGCAGAGCCACAACACGTCTGGGAGCTGCACCAGGAAGTACCCTGGCAGGTAGTCCCAGGGTGGCGGGTTCGATGGCACGTACCTGCCGCGGAAGAGCGTGCGCGTATCGAAGCTGTAGGCGCTCAAACTGCTCAGCGACGCGAACGGTGCCGTGAAAGGGGCGCGATGCGTGAAAGGCCAGGGCAAGATCATCAGCACCCATGCGAGCGTCGTGACCAGCATGCCTCGCACCGACAGGCCACCCAGAAGCCGCAAAGCAGGCTCGATGCGTCGTTCGCGCGACGCCGAGCGCAGCCACTGAAAGCCCAGGATCATCACGAGGTAGGCGATGCCGAGCAGGCCTCCGACCCGCACTGTCATGCCAAGTCCAATCGAAACCCCTAAGGCGAGCCAGAGGCGTGGCGAGCCCCCCGGCCCTTCCCGAATCAAGCGACAGAGGTAGTAGAGGACCCAGACGTACCCGACCGCGAAGGGCAGGTCCTTCGGGTTGTTGAACATGTGCCCGTAGTAAGCGGGCAACGTCGCGAGCAGCACTAGCGCGAGGAGGCCCGCGGCGGCGCCGCCCAGAAGACGGCCCAGCCGCCAGACACCCATCAGGCCGAGCAGGCCGAGTAGCGCCGTAAACAAATGGGTCGAGGTCGAGCGTGCGTGCGGAAGCAACCTCGAGAACAGAGCCGCGGACAAGTTGTACCCGCCGCCGTACGACTGGTGATGGTCCGGAACTGCGGCCTCGGACATGCCGGAAGCGAAGTAGCTCACGATGTCATCGCCGTACAAGGCGTGATCGTGCTCGTCCCAGGAGGTGCCGTAGTCGGTGAAGGTCGCCAGCGCGAGCAAGACCAGAGCCGCAAAGAGCCCCACGCTGACGCCGTCCAGAAGCGCTTCGTGGCGCGCAGTCCGAACGGCAGGCGGGCGAGTCATGCACCGATCCTGTAGCAACGGGGCGGCCTCGAATCAACAGGTTCCCACGATGCTGGCCCATACGAAAAACGGGGCCCGCCTCGAAAAGGCAGACCCCGTTTCCGCGTATTCGAGACTGCCGAGCTAGTTGGTGCCGACCTCGGTCTCCGAGATCGTCTCCGCTTCGACATCGTCCGGGCAGTACGGCATGTCGTTCCAACTGCCAGCCGAGTAGACCTCCGTCATGTCGTCGTAGTGCGGCGAGGCCGGATTCGACGACTGCGAATAGGTGAGGACCGCGAAGGCATCCGGGCACTCGGTCTCGTCCCAGGTGACCGTGTGGATGTAGCTATTGCCCGCGGGGATGTCCGAGTAGCCCTCCCCGTCGACTAGGTTCGAGCCAATGACGCTGAAGGTGGACTGCCCACGACCGCCGTGGATCGGGGTCTTCCCTTCGCCGTCACCGGTCGGCCGATACTGCGCTTCACCCCAAGTCAGATCGAGCGCAACCTCCGCCTGCACGAGCCGGTCGACTGCACCTCCGATCGCGCAACGTACGCCTTCGACCACACCGGGATCCTCATCGTTCAACGTGTTCGGAGTGTTGACCGGATCGGTCGCGTCGAATGGCACCGCCCAAAGGTTCTCTGTCCCACGAACGCGAGCCCAGAACTCGCGCCAGACCTGCGCACCGACGCTGTCGAGGTTGTAGAGCCCGTCCCAGTCTTCGATGATTCCGCAGGCCGTGGCAGCCAACACCGGATTCTGACTGTACGCCTGGTCGCCGTCCGTGTCGGGATCGCAGTCCCCGCTAGACCAGTCGGATACGGCGTCGCACAAGACGACGACATCGGCCCGAGTCATCTGCTCGGCGATGTCCATGTTGCTGTAGAGCATGTCTTGCAGGAGCCCGAGGTCGTATCCGGGGGTGTCGCTCTTCCCATCGGATGCATCCATACGCGCCTCGGCCTGGGTGAAGCCCTGCCGGGTACGCAGCGATTGCGGAACCTCTTCACGACCGATCAGCCGAGAGAAGCCGGTGAGCAGGTCATCCGGGTTGCTCAGCCAGTAGCTGTCGTTTGAGTTGCCCACGTATTCTCGAGTGCGGAGCTTCGGCAGGTTCTCGTAGCCGAAGATCCCCTCGATGGGTGCGTCCGAATCCGTGCCCCATTCGCATTCGCTTCTCGAGCCGTTGAGCGCGGGGAAGCCAAAGTTGTTGATCTGCTCCGAAATGAAGCTGTCGTTGCAGTCGTCCAGCTTCTCGGTCGAAACGTGTGGCACGACCGACACATCGGCGTAGAGCGCCTCGCCGTTTCGGTCAGCAGCGATGGTGTTGGTCCAGGGGTTGCCGATCACCTTCAAGGCTTCTTCGATGTCGTCGATCGACTGCGCCTTGTCCATGGCCTCCCAGAAACTCATGGCCCGGTTGTTGGTCAAGTTGGCGTCCCGGTACGTCAGAAGCGTCCCCGAGAAGTTGGGCCAGCCCGACAGCAGATCTTCGAGCACGCCGCCGTCGATGACAGGCCCGTACTGCGTGAAGTAGATGCTGTCGGTCTGCTCCTCGATCGTGCCGTCTTCGAGCATGACCTCGATCGTGACCGGAACCTCTTCGATGTCGCGGAGCTCGTCGTCGTAGCGGTACTTCATCGGGTCGTCTTCGTCGATCACGACCTCGTAAATGGTGAAGCGACGCGCGGTCGAAACGGTGTGCGACCAGGCAACGTTCTCATTGAACCCGATGAGCACCAATGGAAGCCCGGTGATGGTCGCACCCATGATGTCGAGCTGCCCCGGGATCGTCAGGTGCTGCATGTAGAAGCGCAGGTTGCCCCGCCACGGGAAATGCGGATTGCCGAGCTGAAGGCCAAAATCGGTCTGCGAACCATCGGACCCGATGCCGTAGCCGTTGCTTCCAACGGTCTCGACTTCGGGAAGCGGGTTCCGAAGGTCGAACACGCTGCTCTCCATTGGCATTAGCCGCGCCATGGACTGCGACGGCGGGTCGGCGGCCATGATGGCGTCGGTGAAGTTCGAGGTGCTCGCCAGCAGGATCAGCTTCCGGATCACCTTACCCACATCGAGCGTCGTGATCGGCCGGACCCAATCGGCGCCGGCACATTCTTCCGGCAAGTTGTCGGTGCCTGTGTCGGCCAGATACTGGCTGAAGCCGGCTGCATAGCCTTCCAGCCCCTCTCTGAGGTTGGGGCTCAGGCCCGCGAACAGGCCTTCCTCGATCATCTGCTCGGAGTTGAAGAAGGTGTAAACGTAGTCCGCCGAGGTGTCGCCTCCGTCCTCACCGAAGTAGCGAGCGCTCTGCCCGTTGGAAACGACGACCTCCCGCATGAAGAGGCAGAAGTTGTCCTGCGCGTACGCATACGCCTGTCCGAAGCCGAGGTCGCCCCAGTTGTCGGACGTGATGTGCGGCACACCGTAGGTCGTGCGCACGATCGTCGCAGAGTAGTCTCGAGCCGTGGATGCGGAGCTGTCGGTGCCGCAAGCCGCTGTGGCGATCAACCCACACAATCCGATCAATCCAATCAAACGCGTCATCTATCTCTCCCAGTCCCCGCCCGGAGCTCTCCGTTGAAGTTGCCGGCACCCTAGCAGCAGGTCGGCAACCCCAGCAATTCGCGAATTCGAGGCTGAACGGTCTTTCCCCGCCAGCGGGGTTGATTCTACTGCGCCGGGACGCAGTATGAGTCGGCGACCGTGATAGTTTTCGCGATCATCGGGTAGGTCGTCCCGTCGGCCTCATCGACGACGCAATTCGTCGCACCTGGCACCCCGGCCACCTCGACGGTGATCGGACCGTCGGCGGTTGCGATCGAAGAGAAGGTCAGAATGCCGGCGCCCCACCCGTTGACGATGACACCGGGCTGTTCGACCGGCTGACTGTCCGGCGTGGTCGCAAACGGCGCGTCGCTCGGCGCGCTCACTGAGCCGGTCTCTC
>JBLYYU010000189.1:0-2621 GCA_048550275.1 Polyangiales bacterium | reverse complement strand
GTGTAGGCGTGGAGGCCGGCCTTGCTGCTGCTGTAGATCGGTGTGTTCGCCAAAGGGCCCAATCCGGCCGGCGAGCCGACGACCACGATCAGCGGGTCTTCGGCTCGACGCAGACTTTCGAGCATTCGCTGGGTCAGCTCGATCGGCGCGACTAGGTTGGCGTCGATGATCTGCTTGGCCTCGTTCAGGTCGAGGCCGCCTGCCAAGGAAGCGAACCCGAAGATGGCCGCGTTGCTGATCAACGTGTCGACCCTGTGTCCGTCACGCTCGATGGCCGCGAGCATGGATTCGACTTCCTCCGAATTCGTGAGGTCGCAACGATAGGGATGAATCGCGTCCGAGCCCGCCGCGGTCTCCTCCAGGGGCTCGGCGCGCCGCCCGCAGATGAGGACAACTCCGCCCTCGTCCGCGAGCTGCCGGGCGAGCGCCCGACCAATGCCCGTGCCCCCGCCCGTGAGCAGCACGGTTCTTCCGCCGAATTTCATGACTGGATGTGCCTCCTATTCACTGCCGGCGCCAGGGCGGGCGGTACACGCAAAGTTTGCGCGAAGGGTTCGGAAGCGCCAATCGCGCTATGCGGCCCGGATCGTCCCAGGTAGCGTCCCGGCCATCGTTCGGAGACCGGCGTCTCGACGCGGTGTAGCCGGCTCGCTACACGCGCATCGGACCGGCGATTCGGCATGCCTTGGATCTCATGGACCAAAGCGGGGCCCGTCGCCGACTCGTCTTGCTTCTGACCGATGCCAAGCCCACGGACTACGACCACTACGAAGGTCGCTACGGTATCGAGGACGTGCGGCAGTCGCTGCGTGAAGCGTCGGAACAGGGCGTTCATTGCCTCGCCCTGGCGGTTCGCGACAAGGCCGAGCTCTACCTGAGCCAAATGTTCGGCTCCCACGGATGGATGCTGCTGCCCGACGTCCACGCCTTGCCCGAGCGATTCGTCTCGGTGGCGACCGACTTCCTTCGCAGCTAAGTAGCTGCGATGAAGCTATTCACGGAGACGATTTCGCTGTCGACCAACGGCGAGCGGGAGCTGGTCGACGTGACGACACAGGCCCGGCGCATCGTCGAGGCTTCTGGCGTCACGGAGGGGACGTGTGCGCTCTACGCGTATGGGGCAACGGCCGCTCTGATGATTCAAGAGAATGACGATCCGAATATCGGCATTGATGTGATCGACTGCCTCGACAAGCTCGTGCCGAAAGGCGTTTGGCGTCACGACCGTATCGACGGCAATGGAGCGTCACACATCCAGGCGGGCATCATCGGGCCCAGCGAGACGGTCCCCATTCGCGACGGGAAGCTCGATCTCTCCAGGTGGCAGAACGTCTTCTTCTGTGAGCTCGACGGCCCGCGCCGCCAGCGAATGGTCGCCGTGACCATCGTCGGAACCTAGGCGAACGTCGAAACGATCAGGTAGACGGCCAGGGCTGCGAGCACGATCTGGAACCAGAAAACGAAACGCTCCTTCGAGATTCGACTTAATAAGTGCTTACCGAAGTAGGTGCCTCCGATCACCGCTAAGACCAAGCCGGCCAGGACGCCAGCGTAGGGGAGGTAGTCGAAGCTCAAAGCCAGGAACGCGGGAATCTTGAGCAAGTGGAGCCAAGTTTGGCAGACGGCTTTGGTCGCGATGACCTGTTCGTTGTCGAAGTCGTCGCGCAGGAAAAACGGAGCGAGGAAGGGGCCCGTGGCGCCGACGAAGATCGCCAGCAGCCCCGCGACGAAGCCCAAAAATGCGTAGGACCAGACCGGAGGGTTGCGGAGCTTCGGCTTGTAGCGACGCCAGAGCAGGAACGAGAGGATGAATGCGCCAATCCAGGCTCGGAACCAGGTGAGCTTCAAATCCGACCAGATGTTCGCGGCGATGACCACACCGAGGATTGCCGGCCCCATGAACGCGAAGAAGATCGGCCAGCGAACGTGTCGTCGAAAGGCCCAGGTTCGAGTCCAGTTCGAGGCGAGCTGCACGATGCCGTGGAGCGGGACCACCACCGGCGCCGGGAGCAGGGCGGTCATCACGCCAAGCAAGGTCACGCCGCCCGCCATCCCCAAGATGCCAGAGATCGTGGCGGTGATGAAGCAGGCCAGCACCAATACGATGACCGTGGTCATCTCAAACATGGCCGGAGGCTAACACTGCTTTGCGCTTGTGCTCCATCTGCAACCTGGGTATTCGACGGGTTGGATGGAGCCGCGCGTAGTTCAGTTTCACTTCGACTACATCTCGCCGTACAGCTACTTGGCTTGGTGCCAGATTGGCGACTTCGCGCGCCGCAACGCCGTTCGCGTGGAGCCCCGGCCGACGCTTTTCGCGGCGCTGCTCAATCGTCACGGCCACAAGGGGCCCGGCGAGATCCTCCCGAAGCGGATTTACATGTTCAAGGATTGCATCCGGGCGGCCGCTCGCCTGGGGGTTCCCTTCGAGCCTGTCCATACGCATCCCTTCAACCCTTTGCCCGCTCTGCGCGCGAGCCTTCTCGAGATGGACGCTGAAGTCCGCGGGCGACTCGTCACCCGGTTGTTCGACGCGACCTGGGCCGAGGCCCGCGATGTCGGTTCCGCGGAGGTCGTGGCAGAGCTCTGCGCGGAGGTTGGGGTTCACGATGCGCTGAATC
>JBLYYU010000188.1:0-6062 GCA_048550275.1 Polyangiales bacterium | reverse complement strand
CGCATCGGGCGGCCAGGTGAACTCCGATCCCCCCGCTCCGCCGGACCCAGCCGTCCCGCCAGAGCCGCCCGGCGTGCCTGAGCTGTCACCGCTGCTGCAGCCCGCGAGAGCCAGCAATCCAATCAAGGGAGTAATGAGACCTAGACGCATGAAGACACCTCGTTTGACCCAGAAAGCGGCGACAATATGCCCAATGGGACCGCATCACAAGGGGGTCAGCGCGCCGCTGCGGCCGTTACGGCTTCGAGCAAGCTCTTTGGGTACACGCGTCCTACCAAACGCTCCCGGACCTGCCGGCCGACGTCTTCCCACTCGGCCTGGTGGGCGTCGGTGTCGATCACGGACATCCCGCGCTTCAGCATGGTCGCGTACGCATTTGCGTCGTCCCGCCGAATCGACTTCTTGAGAGCGTCTTCGACTCGGCGGCTCGTCTCGAGGAGGACCTTGCGGTGCTCATCCGAGAGCGCGTCGAGCTTGTCTGTCCGAATGACTGTGGCGCCTACGATGATTCCGCTGTTCCGCGACGAAACGCACTTGAGCCGCGTGTGCCACTGCATCGCGAGAGCAGCAAGCGCCGATGCGGGCACCGTGTCGATCATTCGGGTCTGTAGCCCGGGGTAGACCTCCGGCATCCCGAGTCGTACCGGGTTAGCCCCGACGACTTTCAGGAGCTCGGTGAAAATCACGTCGTCTTTCCAGGCCCAGGGGCGCATCTTCTTGAGGTCTGAGGGGCGCTCGATCTGCTGTGTGGAAAAGAGACGCGTCTTCCCGACGTCGCCCCAGGCCAGCACCGTGTAGCCTTCCTTCTCGAACATCTCGGAGAACCGGTCACTCAGCTCGTCGCGGACCTTGTCGAGCTCCGCGTACTCGGTGAACACGCCTGGCACGGTCAGCACGAGCACAGGCCGGACCAATTGGCTGAGGCCCAAGGTGGTGATCGATGCGCCATCAACCTGTCCGGCGCGCATCTTCCGAACGAAATCCCGCTCGTCGCCTTGGCTGCCACCGGCGTAGAAGCGCAGTTTGAGGGTGTTGTTCGTGAGCTTCTGGACGCTTCGGTTCCAGGCGTTGAACACCTTCATCCACGAAGAGCCGTTTGGCGCGAGGGTGGCGATCCGAATCTCGGTCACCGGTTCCGCCGACGCAGCGCCGTCGCCAGGCATTGGGCTAACGACCGCCGTCAGAGCGAGCGTGAGAATCAAGACGAATTTCCGATACACAGCCACCTCAGTCCAAGCCGTACTCTTCACGATGCGCGGCCAGGTACTCGATGTAGAACTCCGCCGATTGGCCCGATTCGACCTCTCCGCCGTCCGCAGCCGCGGTCAGTTGCTTCATCAAATCACCCAGGCGCTTCGATGGAGGCACGCCAAATTCACTCATGATCACCGTGCCGAGGCCCTTGGGCAGCGGCGCCACCTTGCTGTCTTCTTCCTGCAGGTCGCGGATGTGCTGCGCGAGCAGGCTGATCTGCCGGACGCCCCGACGCCGTTTCTCGGGCCGCTTCGTCGTGATGTCGGCTCGGCTCAGATCGAGCAGGTCGCGAAGCCCGTCCCCCATCTGCTTGTAGAAGCGTCGAACGGCAGCGTCCGTCCAGGTATCGTCGTACTGCGCCGCGCGTAGGTGGTGCAGAATCAAGAAGTGTACGCGCTCGCGCTCTTGTCCTTCGAAAGCGATTCGATCGGCGACTCGCTTGCGGAACATCGATGCTCCGACCTCAGCGTGCCCGTGGAAGGTCACGTTGCCGCGATCATCGATGCGACGCGTCCTCGGTTTGCCAATGTCGTGCAGGAGCGCGCCCCAGCGAACCTCTAGGCGCGGGACCGACTGCTTCACGACTTGCTTGGTGTGTTTCCAGACGTCCTTGTGACGCCATTCGTTGTCGCCGAAGCCAACCATGGCCGCGACTTCGGGCAGCCAGGCATCGAGGCAACCGACGCACTCGATCGCGTCGAGCCCTGGCTCGGGGTGCTTGGACGTGAGGAGCCGGTCCATCTGTGCGCGGAATTCGGACACCGGCACGGAGCGCCACTCGGCCGGGGAAGGGCGCTCCGGCTTCTGTTCGAGCAAGGAAGGATCTGCGGCCGCATCGGCGGCCCAGGTCAACGCTTCGATCGCCCGTTCGGGCGTTACCTCTCGTGCTACGGACATCGGTCAGCCTAGTATATCGCGGAGCGCCTCGACGAGGCGCAGGTTCTCTTCGGTGGTGCCAATGGTTATCCGAATGCAGCTCTGGAGGCGCGAATCCCCGCTCGAAAACTGCCGCACGGCGATTCCGCGATCGAGCAGCGAAGCGCAGAGCTCCGGAACATTCCCGGTGTACCGCACCAACAGGAAGTTCGCTCCACTCGGATAGCAACGAAGTGACTCGTGCGCATCGAGCGAGTGAGCCAGGCGCTCACGCTCCGCGACGATGACCGTGATCTGCTCTTCGAGTAGCGGGGCGAAGTCGGTCAGCGCCAGCGTCGCGACGACCTGCGAAGCCGTGTTCAGGTTGAAGGGCTGGCGCACTTTCTCGAGCTCCGCAGACAAGCTCTCGTGAATCCGCACCCAGCCAACTCGAATCCCGGCAAAGCCGATCTTCGATAGCGTCCCCATCAGCGCGCAGTTCGCGTGCTGCTCCGCAAAGGTTGCAAACGACTGCCCGGAGTATGCGCCGTACGCTTCGTCGATCACGTGCAGGGTGTCGGGAAAGGACTCGACCAAGGCCTCGATTCTGTCTCGCGAGAAGCAATTGCCGGTCGGGTTGTTCGGGCTCGCGTAGTACACGAGGTTCGGGCCCGTCCGGTCCAAGGTCTCCGCCATGGCCTCGGCGTCGAGGTCCCAGTCATCGTCGAGCGGTACGCCGACGGGGTCCCAGCCATGCACCCGGCTCGTCATCCGGTACATCACGAAGGTCGGTTCGGGGAACACGACCACCGGGCGCTCGGCCCCGGCACGGGGTTGACACATGGCCGTAGCGAGTGAGCCGATCAGCTCGTCGGACCCTGCGCCGAGGACATATTCGTCCGGGCTCCCGCCGAGTGCCCGGGAGAGCGCATCGCGAAGTCGGCTCGCGCGCCCATCGGGGTAGCGGTTCATCTCGGTCGTGTGCAGAACGGTGGAGAGACGAGCTCGGGCCTCGGGCGGCAGGTCAAAAGGGCTCTCGTTCGCATCGAGCTTCACAGCCGGCGGCGTAGGCGGCACCCGATACGCGGAGAGCTCATCCAGCTCGGGCCGAAACAGGGCTTTCAGTGAATTGATCGACATGCGACTCAGCGCTCGGCCGGAGTCATTGCACGCCATGGCGCGCTGTAAAGCGGCCGCCCGAAATCAGTGCAGGACCAGGTCGGCCTGCTGCCGGGCCTCTTCGAGCGCCTCGCTGATCACGGGGGCGTCCTTGGCGTCGGGTCGGGCCTCGAGGTAGGCGGCCAAATCCTCCCGGGCGGCGCCGTAGGTCCTGAGGGCGTGGGCCAGGAGCCCCCGATCGCGACGGTGCTCCGGCGCCTGAGTCAGCTCGACCAGATGGTCGCATGCCAGCATCGCCCTCGCGTAGTCGCCCTGACGCCGATGTGCGTTCTTCAGGTTTGCGAGCAAGCGAATCGTGATGGTGACCGCGTCGACCGGCTCGAGGTAACTCGGGTGCAGCGCCATCTCGGCGCCCAGGAACTCCGCAGCCAATCGTCGGAGGCCATGACCGTCGAGCAGCGCGCCACCGTGGAACGGATCTTGGTAGACACCGTCCGGCCCGCCGACGCGAACCAGGAAGTGACCGGGGAAGCCGACGCCTTCGACATCCATGCCAGCGCGCTCACCGACCGCCATCGTGAGAACGGAGAGCGAAATCGGAATCCCCTTGCGGCGGCTCAGGACCTTGTCGAGATAGCTGTTGTACGGGTTGTAGTAGTCGTCGTCGTCACCCGTGAAGCCGAGCTCTTCGAAGAGCAGCTCTGCGAGGATTCGGCCGTCGCGCTCCGGGGTCGAGCGAAGGCCCCTTCGAATCAAGGCTTCGGCGCCGAGCCCGTCGAGCCCGCGTCGTAGGGCGTGCTCGTCGAGTTGCGGGTTTGCTTCCTTGGCAAGGAGAATGGCGACGTCCTCAACGCGTGCGCCGGGACGCTGCAACACTGACACCAGGGGATCTCCGCTCGCCACGTTCTTAACCTTGCGTTGCAGTAGATTGACTCATCGAACGCTGATGTCGAGCCGAGCACTGTGCTACATCGACACTGTTCGCCAGCGTATGTGTTGTTCGAATGCTTGACGAATTTCTGCACACATTGGAGCACGGTTCGTTGTTCTGGGCCTACGTGCTCGTCGGCGCTGCTGCGGCGATCGAGTATGTTTTCCCGCCAATCCCGGGCGATACGGTTGCGCTCTTCGCCGTGGCGCTCGCTGTCCGCGCCGAATTGAATTGGCTCCTCGTATACTTGGCGATGACCGTCGGCGCGCTCGTCGGCGGGCTCGCCGCATGGGGTTTCGGCCTCTGGCTAGCCAATCACGAAGACGACTGGCCGCAGTTCTTGAAGACCGCGGGAGCGACACGCGCGCTCGACGCAGTGCGTCGTGGGTACGCGCAACACGGCCCGATGTACCTCGTAGCGAACCGTTTCCTCCCGGCGCTTCGTGCGTTCTTCTTCGTCGGCGCCGGCCTTTCGCGAATGAACGCCGCTCCGGTTCTCGTCTACGGAGGCATCAGCGCGGCGCTCTGGAACGCGCTCCTGATGGGGGTCGGGTACGCCATCGGGAACAACTGGGACGCGCTCCTCGACGTCGCGCAACGCTACGCAGTAGCGACCTTGATCCTCGTGACCATCGCCGTGCTGGGCATCATCGCCCGTTTCCTCTGGGACGGCAGGCGGGCCTAGCGCTCGCGGCTCTCGATCGGCTTGTCGGCCTTCACCATCGCGCGGACGAGCTCACGGTTCATCCGAGCGATCCAACGCAAGCTCACGCCCTTGGGGCAGGCGGTCTCACACTCGCCGTGATTCGTGCAGCCGCCAAAGCCTTCAGCGTCCATCTGAGCGACCATCTTCCGTGAGCGGTCCTGACGTTCGGCCTGGCCTTGTGGGAGCAACGACAGATGCGAAATCTTCGCGGCCGTGAAGAGGCTGGCCGATGCGTTCGGACACGCTGCGACGCAGGCGCCGCAACCGATGCATTCGGCTGCGTCCATCGCCATGTCGCTCATCGCCTTCGGAACGGGAAGCTCGTTTGCTTCCGAGGCGCTTCCCGTGCGGATCGAGATGTAGCCGCCGGCCTGGATGATTCGGTCGAGAGCGCCACGGTCGACAACCAGGTCTTTGATGACCGGGAAGCCACTCGCGCGCCAGGGCTCGAGCCAAATCTCATCGCCGTTGCTGAACTGGCGCATGTGGAGCTGGCAGGTCGTCGTGAGCTTCTGGGGCCCGTGGGCGACACCGTTGATCACCATCCCGCACGTTCCGCAAATGCCCTCGCGGCAGTCGTGGTCGAAAGCGATCGGAGACTTGCCGTTTTCGATCAAGTCCTCGTTTACGACGTCGAGCATTTCGAGGAACGACATATGCGTCGAGATCCCGTTCGCCTTGTGCACCTCGAAGCGGCCGGCGTCGTTGGGCCCGTCTTGGCGCCACACGTGGAGAGTCAGATTTAGTAGTTCTTCACTCATCGATAGGCCCCTTACTTGTAGCTCCGCTTGCTGGGCTTGACGTATTCGAAGCTCAGAGGCTCTTTGTTGAGCTTCGGCTCGCTCGGGTTTCCGGTCCACTCCCATGCGGCGACGTATTGGAAGTTCTCGTCGTCGCGGAGAGCCTCTCCGTTTTCTTCGTACTCTTCCCGGAAGTGACCGCCGCAGCTTTCCTCACGCTTGAGCGCGTCGAGGCACATCAGCTCGCCGAGCTCGAAGAAGTCCGCAACGCGGCCGGCACGTTCGAGCGTCTGGTTGAGCCCCTCGCCCGAGTCGGTGATCTTCACCTCACGCCAAAACCGGTCGCGAAGCTTCGGGATCTCTCGGAGCGCCTCTTCGAGGCCCGCCTTGCTCCGAGACATGCCGCACTTGGTCCAGATGATGTTGCCCAACATGCGGTGGAAGTACTCGGGCGGGT
>JBLYYU010000187.1:0-4585 GCA_048550275.1 Polyangiales bacterium | reverse complement strand
CTGCTCGACTGCCTCTTAACGGTGGGCCACGTAGGCAATCGAGAAGTGTCCTTGGTGCGGGGAACGGTAGCGGCCGCAGCGGCCGTGGCGGTCGGCCTCGCAACGTTCGCACGCCGGCTCCGCCCTAAAGCCTGGGTCGAGCTCACTGTGCTCGCTGTCTGTGCCGTGATCGCCTTCCTCGCTTTCTACAACCTTGGCCAGCCGCAATTCCGCAACCACAAGACGGGCGCGGACGACTTCGCTCACTACTTCGATCTCCGTCAGTACTACACCACTGCCAAGTACTTCGATGAGGCCGGCTATGGCGGAATCTACGCTGCGGACCTTGCCGCGTATCTCGAGGATGTCCCGAACGCGAGCATCGAACGCCTGGCGAAGAGACCCATGCGCGACCTCGAGACTCTCCGGATCTCCACCGTCGCCGAACAGCAAGACGCGATCGCTGCGGCACCTGGCTGGTTCACGCCGGAGCGTTGGGCCGAGTACAAGCGAGACACTGGGTACTTTCGAGCGACCGTCGGGACGAGCTCGTACTTCGATTCGCTCCTCGACATGGGCGGGAACGCCACGCCCGTCTGGCTCGGGGTCACCCATCTTCTCTTCAACGCCGTCGAGCCTAGCGACGCCGCTTTCGCCTGGATGGCGCTCCTCGATCCGCTCTTGATCTTGGCGGCGCTCCTCGCGATCGGCTTCACCTTCGGCGTCCGCACGATGTTGGTATGCGCCGTGATATTCGGCGCGAACGATTTCATCATGTACGGGTCCAATTGGGCGGGCGCGACGCTTCGCCACGACTGGATGGCGTATTTGGCGTTCGGCGCGTGCGCCCTCGAACGGAAACGCTACTTCTGGGGCGGAGCGTTCTTTGCGGCCTCGGCGATGATCCGCGCATTCCCCGCACTCGCGCTCGTCGGCGCCGCCTTACCCTCCCTTTGGTGGTTCATCGGCTACCGCATGCAGAGCGGGCGATTTCCGAGCCTCCCGGTCATTCGGCTGGAGCAACGAGCCTTGCTCCGAGTCATCGCCGGCGCCGCAATCGGGGTGGCCGTGCTTTTCCTCTTTTCCGTCGCGGTTCTTCCCGCGGACGCCTGGCTGACCTGGATCAAGAAGGTCGGCCAACTCTCGTCGGGGACGCAACACAACCACGTCAGCCTGCGCCTGCTCATCGCCGGCTGGGAGCAGGGTTACTGGACGATGATGGAGCGCGTGCCCCTCTTCGTGAGCGCGATCATTGCGATGGTCGCCTTGGTTCTTGCCGGCGCTCGCCGCGCCAGCCCAGTCCAAGGCGCCATGCTCGGCCTCATCTTGATCCCGGTCGTTTTCTACCCGGCCAATTACTACAGCCACTTCGTCTGGCTGCTCCCCATGCTCGCCGTCGAACGAAGCGGCCACGCCTCGACGCTGCGGCCCGCCGACGCCCTCATCTGGATGGCGCTCCTGCTGATGTGCGCCGCCCAGTACTTCACGGTCCTTGCAGACAACCTCTCGCTCCATTTCTGGCTCGGGAGCGCCGTTCTCTTCGCTACGCTCCCGACCGTCCTGTTGCTTTGGCTCGCGCGCGACAAGCTCGACGCGGGCAGAATCTGAGCCGGCGTCGTTCATCGGAACGCGGCGTTTGCCGGGCGATACTAGCGTGTGAGGTGGATCGACCAGGCGCCGCCCGCTGCGTTCGCGTAGAAGAGCGTCCCACCGAACCAAGGCACGGACTCGACGGGGCCGAGCCCGGTGGATTCGACTGTCACCGAGTCTGGGTCGTCGGTCGGCACGAACACCTCGAGGCGATTGCCGCCCCCAGCGTTTTCGCCGCTGGCGCTGAGCTCGCTGTCGTCCTTGGCCCAATCGACCTCGGTGAGCGCACCCGGTGCAAACCGTACCGTCATCTTCTTGATGACCTCGAGGAGCTCCGTGCGCATTCCCTCGATGGTGTTGTCTTCGCAATTCATTTCGAAGAAGCCCCAGACCTGGGGGATCAGCCCATCGCGATACTGGTTGTACGTGTGCGGGTCGCCGCATGCCGTGTGCCAGGTCCACATCGTGGCGCCAAACAGGTAGTTGTCCTGCTCGTCGAGGTGGCGTTCGAAGTAGTCGTCTTCGGGATCCGCGGCGCGCGGCGGATTGCTGCCCCATTCGGTGGTGACGACGGGCGCGCCTTTGTAGCGCTCTACGGAGTCCTGGGCCGCCCGCATGAAGCCTTCCTCGAGGGTGCCGGGGTCGATTCCACCTTGGTAGATATGCGGGGCGTAAACGACCTGGTCGTCGTGTTCGAACGGGGGCGGCGCCGGTAGGCCAATCCCGTTCCACGCGATGCTGGGCTCGAAGAAGAACAGGCGCTTCGGCGCACCGACCGAGGCCTCTGCAGCGCGCATTTCGGCAAGGCAGTCCTCGTAAAGCTCGACGAGCTGCACGTCTTGACCGATGTCGAAGGCGTTGGGCTCGTTCATGACGTCGAAGCCCGCCACCGCGTCGTTCGTTGCGAACCGCGCCACGACGTGGCCGAACATCTGCGCGTAGCGCGTGCGAATTCCAACACCTCCCGGCCCCTCCACATTGTCGAAGAAGGATTCCCAAGCGGCTTGCACGGCAGGCACGAGCTCGCGCTGGCCGCCGTCGCAGCGAGCCTCTCCATTGTCGAAGGTTGCCCATTCGGGGGCGCCGTCCCAGCCGCCTGCGGGACGGGTGTCGCCCGTACAGACCTCATCCGCCGGGGCGGCAAGCGAGACGTTCCAGGCGTCTTGGTGGAGGTCGATGAGCGAGTAGATCCCCCGCTCGGCGAGCTTCGCGACGGACTCCGCGACCTCGTCGAGGTAGGCGTCGTCGTACACGCCCGGCTCCGGCTCCACGCGCGACCAGCTCATGAGGACGCGAGCCATGGTCCAGCCCATGGCCGCCATCAGGTCGGCGTCTTCTTCGGTGAACGGGTAGCTGGTGAAGCGTTCCGGGTCGTACTGCCAGTACTCGACGTGCGTGTTGAAGTTCACGCCACGTAGCAGGACCTCTCGGCCCCGGGCGTCGACAATGCGTCCGACATTTTCGGGATCGGGAACGGCGCGGAGCCCGGGAAGCGGGTCGCTTGGTGCCGGGGTGCCGGGGGCGCTTTCGGTCGTGCTGCACCCGAGTGCGGCGAGCAGAGGCAATAAGAGAAGAAAAGTTGCTGGTTTCGACTGCGACATGAGGAGTCCCCGTTAGAGGTTAGAACCGTGACGGGCTTATCAGAGAATGCCGGGTCACGCACCTGACGTGCCGGCGCCGCCCGAGTAACCCCTAGGGAGCCTACTGCTCCTGTAGTACAGTCCCGCGGATCATGGGCAACGGCGCAGAAGCTCTCATCCAGACGCTCGTCAATGCGGGGGTCGATACCTGTTTCACGAATCCCGGCACATCGGAGATGCACTTCGTTGCAGCTCTGGATGGCGCGGACATGCGAGGTGTCCTCTGCCTGTTCGAAGGGGTGGCCTCCGGGGCCGCCGACGGGTACGCGCGCATGGCGGGCAAACCCGCTGCCACCTTGTTGCACCTAGGATGCGGTCTCGGCAATGCCCTGGCGAACCTACACAACGCGCGCAAGGCGCGTGTGCCAATCGTCAACATCATCGGAGACCACGCGACCTATCACACCCAATACGACGCGCAGTTGCAGTCGGACATCGAGACGGTCGCGAAGAATGTTTCTACGTGGATCAAGACCACGCCTGAAACGAGTCAGCTCGTCGCCGATGCCGTCGAGGCTGTGGCGGTAGCCAAGGGTCCTCCAGCGCAGATCGCTACCCTGATCTTGCCCGCGGATGTGTCCTGGAACGAGGGCGGAGTTCCCGCGCAAGCGCAGGCCCCTGCTCAAGCGCCGCCGGCCTCGGTCGCGACGGTGCAGGCGATCGCCCAGGTGATCAAGAAGTCCGGTAAGAAGGTCGCGTTCCTGTTGGGAAATCGGGTGCTGCGCGAGGAAGGCTTGCGCGCCGCATCTCAGATCGCTCAGAAGACGGGCGCCAAGCTCTTCTGTGAGGTCTTTCCGACACGACTCGAGCGGGGCGAAGGGCTGCCAGCGGTCGAGCGCATCGCGTACCTCGCCGAAATGGCCTCCGTACAGCTCAGTGGCTACGACCATCTGGTTCTGGTCGATGCCAAGGCGCCCGTGTCGTTCTTCGCGTATCCGGGCAAGAAGAGCTACTTGGTCCCTGACGACTGCACCGCCCATACGCTCGTGCAGACCCATGAAGACGCGGTCGCGTCGCTGCAGGCTTTGGTCGAGGCGGTTGGCGCGTCCGAGACCGCCCCCAAGTTGCAGAGCGCCGAGCGTCCGAAGTTGCCGAAAGGCAAGCTCAACGCCGCGAAAGTGTGCCAGGCGATCGGTGCGTTGTTGCCGGCGAACGCGATCATTTCGGATGAGGCGCAGACTTCAGGCATCAAGCTGCCGATCAGCACCGCCGGGGCGCCTAGGCATGACGTCTTGGCCCTGACCGGCGGCGCGATCGGGCAGGGCCTTCCAGCCGCCTTGGGTGCGGCGGTGGCCTCGCCCGGTCGCCCCGTACTCGCCCTCGTCGGGGACGGCTCCGCCATGTACACGATCCAGGCGCTCTGGACGATCGCCCGT
>JBLYYU010000186.1:0-15919 GCA_048550275.1 Polyangiales bacterium | reverse complement strand
TCATGTCTGGCCGAAACGCGGCGCGAACCTCTGCGCTGATGCGGCCCTCGCCAACGGCGTCGGGGCGGGGAAGCGCTTCGAGGTTCGCCTGAATCGCGTGCCGCTGACGCCATTCGTCCCGCTCGTAAGAGACCGGAAACGCCACTTGCCCGAACACCGCGACCGCGTACGCCACGCCCCACCAGCGCCACCAACCCGCAGGCGGAGGCACGGCCCAAAGAACGGCCAGCGCCGCGGCTCCCATCGCGACGAAGAGCCAAATCGGGTGACGCGCGTGCAGGACGGAACCACCGAGGAACGTTCTATCCGCGAGGTAGCCGGCGTGGCTGAGCGCGTAGAGCGAATCGAAAACCGAGATGAACTCGTAGATCGCGAACGTCCCGAGCAGGAAAAGCAGGAGGGCGCCGAGCGAGAGTCCCCGCCCGATCCGCGTGCCCGTACGGAGCAGCAGCCAGACGAGGCCGATCACGAGGAGAGCGATCGAAGCGTCCGCGAGAAGGCCTCGCAGATCGACCGGAGACAAGCCCAGGCGCTTCTCGTAGAGGAGCAGGGCCCGAAGCGACCAGGGAACCGCAAGACAGAGCCCCACGACGAGCGCCCAGCCCAGCCTCCCCTTCCCGCTCTGCTGCCCGGCTTCGATGACGCGACGTTATGAGCTATGCAATCCCGATGGCACAGGGTTTCGCGCCAGCGGCCGAGCGCAATCGGCAACCGATTCTCGAAGTTCTGCAGAAAGCTCTGCCGCCGACCGGCCTCGTGCTCGAAGTGGCAAGTGGAACGGGTCAGCATTCCCTCTTCTTCTCGGAGCAGCTCCCAGGACTTCGCTGGCAGCCAAGTGACACTTCGCCCGAAGCCCTGTCGAGCATCCAAGCTCGGGTCGACGAGGCGGCCCGCGAGAACCTCCTTGCTCCGCTCGAGCTCGACGTTTCCAACGAACGTTGGCCGATCGCGGACGCCGACGCCGTGCTCTGCATCAACATGATCCACATCTCTCCCTGGGAAAGCAGCGAAGCATTGTTTCATGGTGCCGCTGAGTTGCTCGCGCCGGGTGCCCCATTGATCACATACGGCCCGTACCGGCTCCACGGCACGCACAGCGCGCCGAGCAACGCAGCCTTCGACGAAAGCCTTCGTTCGCGCGACCCACGCTGGGGCGTTCGCGACATCGACGATCTGACGGCCCTCGCCGATCGAGCGGGGTTCGCGCTCGAAGACCAGGTCGCAATGCCAGCCAACAACCTAACCTTGATCTGGTCGCGTGTGTCCTAGCCGGGCAGCTCGGTGAGCGACGGATTCCAGAACAACATCACGAAGTACACGACGAATACCAGGACGAGCAGCAGGCCGTGGACTCGGCCGATCTGATTGCGCTCGTTGACGGCCATCAGAAGCAGCAGCAGCGTCACGCCTGCCATGATCGGGAAGTCGCGAACGATGACGGCCCGGTCGACCTCTCCGGGCGCAATGATTCCGGGCAGCGCGAGGACGCCGAGCAGGTTGAACATGTTGGACCCGACGATGTTGCCGACGGCGATGTCCTCCTCGCCACGCCGCGCCGCTGCTACCGACGCGGCAAGCTCCGGAAGACTCGTCCCGAGGGCGACCAAGGTGAGCCCCACGACCAGCTCGCTGACCCCGAGGTCGATGGCGATGCCAACGGCGCCCCAAACCAAGATGCGGGAACCGACGAGAAGGCAGACCAGGCCAATGGCGAACAAGGCGAAGGCCTTGAAATTGGAGAGGGAGTCGGGGATGTCGTCGTCCTCGAAGCCGCCGACCGGCGAGGGGGCGGTGGACGGGTTCGTCTTGCGCCCTTGCATACCTATCCAGGCGAGCAGCAAGAACATCCCCGAGAGGAGGAGGACGCCCTCGACCTGGCTGAGATTTCCGTCCCAAAGGAACGCCCAGGCGACGCCCATCGCTAGAAACAGAACCGGAATTTCCCGAGCAAGCAGCCGCGAATGAACACTGAGCGGATGCACCATGGCCGCCGCGCCGAGCACCAGCGTCACATTCGTGATGTTCGAGCCGATGGCGTTCCCGATGCCGAGTTGTCGGCTTCCCGAGACCGCCGCCATGCCGGAAACCAGCATCTCGGGCGCCGAAGTGCCAAATGCCACGATCGTCAGGCCGATCACGAGCCGGCTGACCCCAAAATTTCGCGCGAGGCCGGCGGCTCCGTACACGAATCGATCGGCTCCCCAAACCACGGTGATGAAACCCACGATGACCGCGGTTATGGGGTACAGAAGCGTCAGACGGACCTCTCAGGCGAAACGAAGAAGGTGCCAGTTTTGCTCAGGAGCGGACCGACGCAAGCCCCGTGCAGATCCCACTGGCAAAACCACCCTTCACAGGGCTATACGTGTCGGACCATAAGGAGGGGACAGGATGGGTGAGCGCCTACAGGACAAGGTCGCGATCGTGACCGGAGCAAGCCGGGGCATCGGCGCAGCGATCGCCGGCTTCATGGCCGAAGAAGGGGCCAAAGTCGTTCTGGTCTCGCGAAAGATGGAAGGGCTTCAGTCAGTCGCGGACGAGATCCGCGGCCAAGGCGGAGACGCCATGCCAATCGCCTGCCACGTCGGTCAGCCAGAGCAGCGCGAGAAGATGCTCACTGAAGCGCTCGAGGCCTACGGAAAGGTCGACATTCTCGTGAACAACGCGGCGACGAACCCGCACTTCGGTCCGATGCTCACCATCGACGAGCGCGCATGGGACAAGACCTTCGAGGTGAATACCAAGGGTTACTTCGGGATGATTCAGTTGGTCGCTAGTCACGTACTGGACCGCAAGGCCAAGGGGTCCATCGTAAACGTCGCGAGCGTGGCGGGGCTCATGGCCGCGCCGATGCAAGGCGTCTACGGCATGACCAAGGCCGCGGTCATCTCGATGACCAAGACCCTGGCAGCGGAGCTCGGCGGCTCAGGTATCCGCGTGAACGCGATCGCGCCGGGTCTGGTGGAAACCAAGTTCGCGCAGGTGCTGGTCGACAACGATCAGATCCGCTCCGGTGTCGTCAACCGAACGGCGCTCGGCCGGGTCGGCCAGCCCCGTGACATCGCGGGCGGCGCTGTCTTCTTAGCTTCGGACGAATCGGACTATCTGACAGGAGACGTCATGGTCATCGACGGCGGATGGACCATTACCTGATCGTGGACGGCGGATGATCGAGCAGCCGCCCATGAGCCAAGCGGAAGTAGCGCGAAGGCGCGACCGGGTAGAGTTGCGCATTGCGAACCTGCGGCGCGAGCTCGGGGCGGAAACCGCGCCTCGGCTTCGAGCGGCAATTCTCTATCAGGTCGGCACGCTCTACGAGCAGGAGCTCGATGACGTTCCGCAAGCGATGTCGCAGTACGGGCAGGCGCGCGACGAGGCGCCCGCGTTTCAGCCAGCGCTCATCGCGGAGCTCCGGATCGCCGAGCGCGCGCGGAACGGTTACGACTTGGCGGCACTGCGCTCAGAGCAAGTCGCCAGAGCCAGCAGCCCGGCCCTGAGTGCCGCCGCCCTGGTCGACTTGGCCATGTGCTCGGAGGACTGGGGCTCCCTCCTGCGCGAGGCGATTGCCCGGTCGCCTGAACCCGGGGTCCCAGCCCTCCTGCTCGAGTGGTTGGCGGAAGCACGAGGCGACCAAGCCGCCGTGGGAGACGCATTGCGAACCCAAGCAGGGCATGCCCGCGACCAGAGCCTGCGCGGGGCCCTTTGGATCGACGTGGCCTTGCACGAGCTTCAATCCGGGAACCCAGACGAAGCAATCGCCGCCCTCGAACGGGCGTGCGAATCCGACGCGGTGGCATGGCAAGCAAGGTCGCTACAGGCTCGAGCTGCTCGCGAGCACGAGCGCTGGGATGTGTTCGTGCGGGCCAGCACGTCCATGGCGGCTCTTCTCGAAGCCGCGGCGGAACGCGGCGAAGCGTCGAGTCCGCTGAGCCTCTCCGTTCCGCAGGACGAGCGTCTACCCATGGCTGCGTATCTCTTGGAAGAAGCGGCGGCGTGTTGCGCAACTCGGCTCGAAGACCTGGAAGCGGCTTTGGGCTACCTCGACTCGGCGCTGCGCCTGTTCCCCAATCGAAAAACCGCGCGGCTTCAATCGCTGCTCACGGCCGAGCTCCTCGGCGATGCGCATACGATCGAACAGGCATCCGTTTGGTTCGAGCAGAACGAGGAGAACGACCCGGCGTTCGTGGCCCACGAGATTCGACGCGCGCTAGCCGGCGACTCGACCGAAGTTGCCGTCGACACGCTCCGTGAAGCACTGGCCCGCTTCCCGGATTCCGTCTACGCGCGCTCCGCGCTCGAAGTCGCTCTGATTCGCGGCGAACGCTACCGCGATCGTGCCGATGCCTTCGAACGGGCGGCAGGCGCCGCAGAGGGAGAATCCCGAGCCCGCCTGCTCTGGCGTGCCGCGCAGCTCGAGGCGATCGAGCCCACGAGGTCCGCCGAGGCCCAGGCGCTCTTCGAGCAAGCGTTCGAAGCGTCGGAGAGCTCGAAAGAGACGATCGCGCGCGAAGCTCTCGGCGCTGCGATGCGCGCCAAGGATGGTGCCCAATGCCTCGCTCTTTGTAGAGCGCTGTCAGAGCAGGCGATCGAGCCCAAGGAACGCGCCCTGCTCGCCCATTGCGAATACGAGCTCGGACGAACCGAACAGGCCGGAGCTCATCAGGACGAGGGAGCGATCCGCGACGCGGCGCTCGAACCGAGCAACCGGGCCTGGGCTCCGCAGCTGGCCAGGGCAATCGCCGCATGGTCCGACAACCCCCTCTTACTCGGGGAGGCGCACGAGCGCATCGCCGAGCTCGCCTCGGGAGAGACCCGGCTCGGTCATCTCTGCGCAGCCGGTCCCGCGTACGCTCGCGCCGGGAACTGGGAAGCAGCCGAGCGCGTGCTTCGGGCTGCGCTGAAGGACGCACCGGACGATCTCTTCGCGCTGTCTCTGCTGGACGGGGTCCTTCGCGAAGGCGGCCGAACCGAAGACGTCGTGTCTCTGGCGCGCGCACGAGCTCAGACGGACTCCCAAGCGGCCCTCGGCGAGCTTTCACTCCTGCTCGCAGGCGCTACTGCGGAACGGAGCGGGAACCTAGGCGCCGCGCGCCAGGCCTACGAGCAAGCGCTCGAGGTCGCGCCGGATTCCCCGTCCGCCGCGCTAGCGCTACTCGACATCGGGCATCGCGAACGGAACGAGGAAGCCACGCTTCGCGCGTATCTCGCGCTATCCGAGTCCGACTCTGATGGCGGGCTGCCCGAGCTCTACGCCATCCTGCGGGGCGATGCGCTGGGATCGAAGCAGGACGCGGAAGCCGGCCGGGCGTATGCGCGCGCGCTCGACGCCCCCGCGAGCTCGATCGCCGCGGCGGTCTCACTTCTGACGCTACCGTCGAATCTCACGGACGCCGACCAACGTCTAGCCGCCCAAGAGGTTCTCGCGGATGCGGACGAAACGACGAATGGAGGAGACGGTGCCTTTGCGGTCGCCTACAGCGCGCTTCGGGCTGCGTTCGGCGGGCCGACGTCGTCCACGGAAGACGCTTGGCTCACCCTCTCCGCCCTCGCTCCGACCGATGCCCTCCGCGCGGGGACGCTTCTACAGGGCCTACGCGCTACCGCGCTTTCGAAGGGCCCAGCCGCATCGGACGAGACCTTCCTGCGCGCTCAAGAAGCCAGCGGCATGTCGACGGCGCAGCCCGAGGCATCCTCTGCCATCGACGAGGCCCTGGCGCCGGGCGACGATGCCGAGCTGCGCGTTCTTGCGATCGAAGCGAAGCTCGGGCACAGCGGAACGATCGGCCGAACGGCGCTCGAAGGGGCGCACGCCCGCGCCCTGATCGAGGCCGGGCGAGGTGCCGATGCCGTCTCCCTTCTCAGCGCCGCCGTCGACGATCGGCCGGACGACCTCGCCCTCTGGGAGGCCCTTCGGAGCGCCGCGCGCCAGGCCGAGCAGTGGCCGCTGGTCGCGCAGGCCTGCGAACGCATGTCCCCCTTCGTCGAAGGCTCGCTGAGCGGCGACTTGCTGGAGGAAGCCGGGGTGGTGCGAATGGACCACCTCCAGCAGTACCAGCAGGCCGAAGACCTCTTTCGCCGTGCGCTCGAGGAAGACCCCGAACGGGAGATTGCGTTTCGCCGCCTTCGCGACTTGCTAGTCGCACACGAAGACGCCGAAGGTCTCGAAGAGATCGTGTCGCAACGTCTTGCGGTCGGAGGTCCGAAAGACCGGCTCGCGCTCCTTTACGAACGCGCGCGTTTGCTTCGAGGCTTCAGCGACCGGCCTGGCGCGCTCGAAGCGCTCGGCGAGCTGTTCACGGAGCAGCCCGACCATTCCGGCGCCCTGGCGTTGGCCGCGGAGGTGCACGTCACGCTCGAGCAGTGGAGCGACGCGGTCGACTGCCTCAGGCGCCTGGCACGGTCCGACGTGCCCAACGATCAACGACGGGTCGCGCACCTCGGAGCGGCCGACTTCCTGGAGGCCAAGCTCGGTGCTAAGGACGAAGCACTGGTAGAGCTACGCGCGGTCGAGGCACTCGGATTGGCGGACGCCGGGACCTGGTCACGAATCGGCGCGCTCGAAGCCGAGCACGGTCGTGAAGAGGCCGCGATCGATGCCTATCGCCAAGCCCTCGACCGGGAGCCGGTCTCCGACGTCGCAATCGCCGCTTTGGCCGAGCTGCTCGAGGGCCGAGAGCGCGATTCCGCAATCGCCAAGCACGAAGACGCGATCTGGTCTCGCATCGAGGCAGGCGAGCTCGATGAAGCCCTTCTGGAGTCCTTGCGACGCGCAGCCGACTGGCTCGGTGATGAGGCGCGCGTCTCGGCCGCGGCGGCCGTCCAGCGCGCGTTCGGCTTGGGCCAGGCGAACGGAGCCCCGACGCCGGACTTGAGCCAAGTCTCGGCCGCGGCGCTCTGGGACCCGGACGCTGAGCCGATGCTCCAGGAGCTCGTCCTTCACGCCGGCCCTTCCCTCGGTGGAACGCGCTGGCGAAGCAAGAAGGCGAGCGCGGACGATGCCGTGACCGCCGAGCTCGATCAGCTCGCGAAACGCTTCGGCGCCCGCAACGGCTCGGTCGAGCTATCGGACGAGCTCAGCGTGCCTCTCGCCCGGCGCGGCCGTGACGGTGAGATCAACTGGGTCGCACCGAGCAACGCACGGACAGGCCTCGACGCACGCGGGCGCTTCATCGCCGGACGCCTGGCCTGGGGTGCGCCGCGCGGCGCCGGAGAGCTGCTGGATGACTCCACCGAGAGGGCCGCGGGCGCTCTGGCGGCGATCCTCCGAGCATCGGGTTGTGAAGTCCATGCGGGCGACCCTCTGCTGCCCGCCTTGGACGTCAAGCTCAGGCGGTCGGTTCGCAAGCTGGTCCGACAGGCCGTCGGCGACGCGAAACCCTCCACCGCAGCCTTGCTGGCACAGGCTCGCAGCCTCCAGCGCAGCGCTGATCGCGCGGGGCTCCTCGCATCGGGAGACATCGCGGCGGCGTTGACTGTCCTGCTCGGCGGACGCTCCAGTCTCAACGCGCTCAGAACCACTCCCCGCGCCATCGACCTGCTCCGCTTCTGGCTCGACGCACGCTCGCCACTGAGGGGGACCAATGGCTGAGGACGAAATGGCGAGCCCAAGCCGTGAATCGGATCCGCCGTCGATCGACTTCGACGAGGACGCGATTTCGAGCTTGCTCGACGCGTTCGTCGAAACCCAAACCGCCACGATCGCCAAACGCACGAGCAGGCCTCCCGACCCTTCGGATTCGGGCGCGCTGGCCGCGCAGCGGACAGTCTTTCAGCGTACGACTCGACCCGAGACGCTGCCGCTCGTCGGCGACAGTCACGCTCCCCGGGCCCGGCGCATCGAGCTGCTCGAAGGACTGGCGAAGCGCTCGGTGGGGTCGACGCGAGCGCGACTCCTGACTGCGGCTGGCGAGCTCTGCGAGCAAATCGGGGACTACGAAGCCGCGGTGCGAAACTACGGGCAAGCCGTCGAGTCGGATGCGCGCGACGTCGTCGTCTTGCGCGCCCTCCGGAGACTCGCCATTCGGGAACGCAACTGGTCCGATGCGGCGGCAGCGCTGGAGAAAGAAGCGGCCCTCGATCTGGGTGCAGCAGAACGAGCGTCAGCGCTCAAGCTGCTGGCCTGCATTCAGCTCTCGAAGCTCGCGGATTCGGCGGCGGCGGAGCAGGCGGCCGCCCACGCAAGCGATCTTCAGCCCGGCGACTTCGTGGCGCAGGTCTTGCTCGCCTCGGCGCGAATCGCGCGCGGGGATGCGGGTCGCGGCGCCGAAGCACTGACCGCCGCAGCCGATTGTTGGCCGGAAATCGAGGCTCAGGCGCTGCTGCTTCTGCACGCCGGAGAGCTGTTCGAGGAGGTCGCCGAACACGAAGCCGCGAGGGCCAGATACAAACGGGTCCTAGAGCTGAGGCCTGGGTCCCTCGCCGCGCACTTGGGATTAGCCCGTACGAGCCGCGGGCTTCGCGAGGACGAAGCCGCGTGGCCTGCCCTAGTCGAGGCCGAAGCGCACTGCCAAGGGCCGATCGCCGAGGGATTTCGGCGGACCGCGGCCGCGATTGCCCATCGCAGTGGTTCGCCGGAAGCCGCCGTGTCGCTCCTTCTCGACGCGGCAAGCCCCGCTGCACGATGGACGCTGGCTGAAGCGGCCACGTCATCCGGAGACGAAACGCAGGCCATTGCCGCGCTCCAAGGGCTCGCGCAGCTCGCCACGGACGAAGTCCGAGCCGTCGCAGCCGCACGCCGCGCTCGACTCCACGCGGCTCGCGGCGAGCGCACGGAACACGAGCAAGCCTCGGCGGAAGCCGCGCACGATTCGCGTTGGGCCGCTTACGTTCAGGCTTCCGGCCGACTGCTCGAACGCGACAGCACGCACGAAGATCTTCCTCTGGTTCTGGAGGCGGTTACCCCGCAAGACGAGAGCTCGTCGACCCGGATGGCACGCAGCGACGACATCGCCCGTCGCGCTGACGCGGCGGAGCTTCTCGCGGCGTTCGACCGGGAGACCGAGGCTGCGCCCGAATCGCTCGTAGCCGGAGCGGCCCTCGCCGCTGCGGAGATCGCAACCCGAAGCGGATCGCTCGATCGACGGGCGGCGCTCCTTCGCGCAGAAGAGCAAGCACCCGGTAGCCTCTTGATCGGTCGCGCCCTGTTGCTCCACGACGATGACGCGACGCTCAACGCAGTTCGCTGGGAGAATGAAGCCAAGTCGACCGAGGGGTACCGACGTTCGTTTGCCTACACGATGGCGGCGCGGCACGCAGAGCCGAGCTCGGAAAGCGCCACCGCCAACATCGACGCGGCCCTGGCGGCCACCCCCTCGTATCGGCCCGCTCTCTGGGAGCTCGAAGACCGACTCGGGCCAGACGAAGCTCGGGCGCGAAGCGCTGCCGCCCAAGCGAAGCTCGATCCGGACGATGCACTCGCCTGCACGCTCCGGGCGTCCAACTGGGCTCCGTCGCGAGACCAGCGGCTGGCGCACGCCGAGGCGGCCTTCGACGAGGCCGCGCCTGAGCCCCTGCTCCTCGAGCGCCTCTACCGCGCCTCGGGGGCGACCGAAGCCGCCGGCGAGCTAATGGAGTCGATTGCGGCACGTTCGAAGAACCCGTCGGCCTTGGAGCGCGCGGCCGCGATCTATCGGGCCTGCGGCGCACCCCGCAAAGCCGCCAAGGTGCTCCGCCAAGCCTCCGCGATCGAGCCGGACGACATCATGCTCCGCGTCCAGCGAAAAGACGCCGAGCTTCGGGCGTCCGAGTTTGCGCGACTGGCCGGCGAGACGATGTCTCGAGCCCGCGGCGCGACCGACGAAGCCGAACGCCTCGGCGCCTTCTCGGCCATGGCGGAAGTCGATCGTCTCGCTCGCAACGACATGCAAAGCGCCCGGCTGTCCTTGCAGTCAATCGCCGAGGCCGAGCCCGACCACATTCCCACGGCGCGTGCGCTCGAATGGGATGCGCTTCGAGAAAACGACACCGAACGCATGCGCTCGAGCGCCCGCCGGCTGCTCGAGGCGCTCCCCGCGGACTCGCCCGAGCGCTTGGCTAGGCACAGGCTCAGCTTGGAGCTGCTCCGGACGGACTCGGACATCCTTCAAGGGGACCTCGACCGGCCCTTGCTCGCGATCGACGATGCCCTCGAAGCAGACCCGGGCCTCGCTCGGCAGGTGCTCGGCGCGGCCTACGCGAAAGGTGCGAACGAGTTGAGCCTACAAAGCTTGCTCGCGCTCCAGTCCGCGCTCGAGGATGAGCTCGAACGCGGCTCGCTCGCTCTCGAAGCAGCACAGGTGCTTCAGGGAATGGGCGCTCCGGAGAACGCGCTCGAAGTCCTCGACGCAGCCCATGGTCACCCGCTCGCGCGCGAAGTCGAGGCCGGTCTCTTGAGGGCCGCGGGCCGCTGGGAAGACGCGGTGGCGGTGTACCAGGACGCCGCGAGCCAGGCCAAAGACAGTCATCGCGCCGCCTCCCTGTGGCGCGAATCGTCATGCATCCTCGAAGAAGAGCTCGAGGACAAGGACCGCGCGATCGAAGCATTGGTCGCTGCAGCCAGATGCGACATCCAATACCCCGACGTCTACCGACGACTCGCTGCGCTCTACAAGAACCGCGGTCAGCACGAGGAGCTCGCCGCACTGACCGATGCGCGAATCGACGCGGGCGCGGATACCCCAACACTGGTCGGCCTCTTGATTCAAAAGGCTCGTCAGCGTCGGGAGCGAGGCGACCTCGAAGGGGTCACCGACGCGCTTCGCGAGTGCCTGGAGCTCGACCCCCTGCACTTCGCCGCACTGACGGAGCTCGTCGACGCGCAGCGCACAGCAGGAGACTGGCAGGGAGCGGCCGAGGGCCTGATCCGCATCGCCCGCCTGAAGCGGAGCACCGACGAGCAGATCTGGGCGTTCACGCAGCTCGCATCGCTTTACGACGTGCACCTCCAAGACCTTCCCCGAGCCGAGGCTTCGCTTCGCCGGGTCATTCAGTTGGCGCCAGCACACGTGGAGACCCTCGACCAGCTCGCTTCCGTGATGAGCAGGCAGGGCAAGGCGCTCGAGGCCGGGCGAATACTCGAGCAGTTGGTTCGGCATGCGAGCAACCCCGTTGAACGGCGCGACTACCGAATCCGCCTCGCCGCGGCGGTCGAGTCCGCAGGCCAGCCGCGTGAGGCCGAGTTGGTCCTCGAGCAACTGCGATCGGAGCAGCCGACGGACGTGGACGCGATCCTTGCCCTCGCCGACTACTACGAGCGACAGGGCGCTGGCCCGGCCGAGGCAATGCATCTGAACAGGGCACTCAGCGACCTGCGCAACGCCATCGACTCTAACCCGGGAGACGAGCTTCTGTGGACGAGCCTGGTCCGGGTTCTCCATCGACGGCACGGTCCGAGCGCCGCTTCCTGCGCGGCGAGCGCGGCCATCGCGCTTGGCCATCCCTCCTCGCTCTTCGAGGGCGACGTTACCAATCGCGACGAAGCCCTGGGCGAGCCGCGGCTCCCGCTTTCCACGATGATCGACGATACGGTGGCGCCGGAAGGACTGCCCCAGACGGGGCGAAGGCTCCTCGGCCTATGTGAGCACGCCTTCGACAAGGTGCTTCCCTTCGATACGGGCGCATGGCGCTTGCGGCGGCCGTCGGGAGAACACCGCAGCCTGGTCGACGAAGCCGGCCTCGTCGCCGAAGCGTTGGGCATCAGCGAACCGCGGTTGCGGGTCACTTACGTGGCGCCAGCCGCGTGCATGCCGGTCTCCGGCGATCCCCCGACCATCGTCGTCGGAGGCAACCTGCACCAGCTTACCAACCCGCGAGAGCGCGTCTTCCTGTTCGCCCGCGCGTTGAAAGTGGCCGGTACGCACCTCGCCCCGGCGCTCCGCGCCCGCCCGCTGGACCTGGACGAGGCCCTGGCGGCGCTGCTTCAGGGTCACCAGGTGAGTCGGGCCCAGGGCGAGGCCACGCGCGAGATGCTCGACCTCCGAAAGAAGCTGCTCAGGGCCGTCCCCCGCCGCTCACGCGACGAAGTCGACGGCCTCGCGCTCGAGCTCAGGGGCAACCGCGAGTTTTCAACGAGAGAAGTCCCGTTCGCGATCGCCGAGCTCGGAAACCGCGCCGCCCTGACACTGACCGGCGACGTGACCTCCGCGGTCGACGCCCTCCTCAAGATCGCCGGACACGACGTTCCGCTGGGCGACGAGGGTCGGCTCAGCGCCATTCGGGAGACGCCGGAGGCCTGGGCGATGGTTCGCTTCGCGATCAGTGACGCACATTTTGAAGCACGGGCCCAAGCTGGTGTAGATCCCTAGAACGATGCGGTTGGGTTTCATCGGTCCTGCGAAAAGCGACGTCGCGGCCCTCGAGCGAGCGGCCAAACTGCTGGTTTGCGACCTCGAGGTCGACACGCTCATCTACCTGGCCGATGACGAGGCGTTGCACGCGTTCACCGCAAAGCACGAACCCGGCGTCAGCGACGTCCCCATCGACCAACAGGTCGCCCAGGTCGCGGCGAGCGGGACTCCGGACGAAATCGAAGGCGTGTTGCGGAAGCTGCGAGGCGCTCGATACCTCGGGAAGCTCCGTGTCGCGCCGCCGTCGCCAACCCGGGCCATGGAAATGGTCGACGATCGAATCGCTCTCATCGTTCGAAACAAATCCACGATCGGCGAAGAAGACGTCATCAACTCGAACATCGTCGTCTTCGGCGATGCCAAGGAGCTGATGTTCAAGCGTTTCGGGCCCCGGTGCTTCTTCAGCCCGGGCCCTCTCGAGGCCGGGCACCTGGGCTTGCTCGATGACAAGTCCGAGAGCGGCGGCGTCGCGCTTCAGGCGTTCGGGCTCGACGGCGAGATCGTCTGGTCCGAACCGATTCAAGGCCGGGGCGCCAAGGTGATGGTGGCTCCGTGACCACACGACGCATCGCCATCTACGGCGGGAGCTTCGATCCTCCACATCTCGGTCACGTCCTGACCGTCGCCTGGGCGATGTCGGCCGCAGACTTGGACGCGATCTGGATCATCCCGACCTGGAAACACGTCTTCGGAAAAGAGCACGGCGCTCCGTTCGAAGAGAGAATGTCGATGTGCGAGCTCGCCTTTGCACCGTTTCGAGACGTCGAAGTCTTGGACACCGAACGACGCCTCGGCGGGGCCAGCCGTACGCTCGACACCTTGGACGCACTCGAACGCGACAACCCAGATGCGTTGTTTCGCCTCCTGATTGGAGCGGACGTGCTCCCTACGACCGATCGTTGGTACCGCTGGAAGGACGTCGTGAAGACGGCTCCGCCCCTGGTCATCGGACGCCAGGGCTATCCGGTCCCGGAGGGCTGCCCGATTTCGATTCCGAACGTCAACTCGACCGATATCCGAACCGGGCTCAGTCACGCGGCCGACGTCACCGGACTCGTACCGAGCGCGGTCCTCGAGCACATTCATGCACACCATCTCTATCAGGGCCCGGCATGAACATCCTGATCGTCGGCCGCGGCCGCGTCGGGAGCGGGCTTCGGCGTTCACTGCGAGCCAGCGGAGCACATGGAGTCCACGCGACGGGTCGCAGCGTCCGACCGGCGAGCGTGCGAGCCGCGGACGCGATCGTCCTGGCGGTCAGCGACTCGTCCATCGAGTCGGTTGCTCGCAGCATCGCGGCAAACGTATCGCCCGAGGCGACGGTACTGCACTGCGCGGGCGCCCGGGGCACCGACGTGCTCGAAGCCTGCGAAGCCCGAGGCGCAGCGGTCGGCGTCATGCATCCGATGGTCTCGTTTCCGAGCACCCGCCGCAGCGCCAGCCTTCGTGGAACCACCTTCACGCTCCACGGGTCTCGCCGGGCGATCGGCGCCGCCCGGCGAATCGTACACGCCTGCGGAGCGCGTGCGGTCGTCGCCCAACCGGGTGACGCCGGCTACCACGCCGCGGCTGCCCTGGTCGCAAACGGAGCCGCCGCGCTAGCCTTCGTCTCCGTTGGCGTCCTAGGACGCCTGGGCTTCGAGAAGCGAGACGCCGAGCGTGCGATTGGCGGCTTGCTCAGGAGCGTGGGCGAAAACGTGCAGGAGCTCGGCGTGCCCGACGCGCTCACCGGCCCTATCGCCAGAGGCGAGGCCGATACCGTCGCCGCTCACCGCGTCGCGATGCGCGGGCTCGGACGCGACGCACTCTCCACATACGATGCCTTGGTACCCGTCATCGTGCGCTGCGCACGGGCGGCGGGCCTCACCCGGTCGAAGGCCGCAAAGATCCTTCGCGAGCTCGACCCCTGAGCCCGGCGCTCACTCGGCGGCTTCGACCGAGCCTTCGAGACGTTCGAAGCGAACGCCATCCGAGCTGCCGACGGCCAAGATCCGATCGCCGCGCGTGAAATCCCCGCCGAGAATGGCGGCCGCCAAGGGCGCCTCGATCATTCTCCCAATGGCGCGGCGCATCGGTCGTGCGCCGAGCTCGGCATCGTAGCCACCTAGCGCGACGAGCGCGGCGATCGCGCTCTCGTCGACGCTGAGCTCCACGGCCTGGCGTTCGCGAAGCTGCTGACTGACCCCCGCCGCCATGCGGCGCGCGATCTCACCAACCTCGTCGCGACTCAAAGCCCCGAAGAACAGGGGCTCGTCGATCCGATTCCAGAGCTCCGGTGGAAGCGCTCGGCGCGCGGCCGTAAGCGCGGCGCTCAGCCTGTCTCCGCCGCCGTCGGACTCGCCTCGGAATCCGATCGAGCTCTGATTGCGATGGGATTGCTGCGCGCCGAGGTTCGAGGTCATGACGACGATCGTGTGTGTGCAATCGACAGTCCTGCCCTTCCCGTCGGTGAGCCGCCCGTCCTCGAGCAGCGGCAGCAACGACTGCAGTACGTCCATGTGCGCCTTCTCGATCTCATCGAGCAAGACGAGCTGGTACGGTCGATGCCGGATCGCCTCGGTGAGTTGGCCGCCGGTATCGTGACCGATGTAGCCCGGAGGCGCGCCGACCAGCTTGGCGACCGCATGCGACTCACTCAGCTCGCTCATGTCGATCCGAGTCATCGGACAGCCCATGAAGAAGAGCTCGTTCAGCGCGCGCGCTGTTTCGGTCTTACCAACCCCGGTGGGACCGAGGAACAGGAACGTCGCGAGCGGGCGATTGCCATGAAAGCCCGCCGCGCCCTTTCGGAGCGCATCGGCGACGCGACTCATCACGTCGGCGTGACCGACCACGTGCCCTGCTAGGTGTTGCTCGAGCTCGAGGAGCTTCTGCGAATCGGTGACGAGCAGGCGTTCGACGGGCACGCGAACCTTCTCAGCAACCACCTGCGCGACCGCCTCCCGATCGACGATCGCTCCGCCGCGGCGCCGCGTGCGCGCTGCCGCCAGGTCGAGCAGCCCGATCGCTTTGTCGGGCAAGCTCTGCTCGGCCATGAATCGCACCGAAAGCTCGACCGCGGATTCGATGGCGGACGGTTCGTACGCGATGCCGTGGTGCACTTCGTAGCGAGGCGCTATGCCGCGAAGGATCTCGATGGTGTCGTCGGCGCTCGGCTCCGCCACGTGAATCGGCGAGAACCGGCGAGCCAGCGCCGCGTCGCGTTCGACGTACTTTCGGTATTCGGCGTCGGTCGTCGCGCCAATGCAGGGGAGCTCCCCACGCGCAAGCGAGGCCTTGAGCTCGTGCGCCAAGTCATCGGGGGACTCGCCTCCAATGAAGAGGGTGTGAACCTCATCGATGAACAAGACGATTTTCCCGTTGGCCCTCTTCACTTCGAACTGGAGACGTCTCATCCGTTCGGACAGCGCTCCGCGAACACCGGTTCCCGAAACGAGCCCGCCGGCGGAAAGCTCGACGAGGATCGTGCCCTCGAGACCGCGTACGCCTTCACCACCTTGCGCGAGCCTCCGCGCCAGGCCTTCGACGATCGCAGTCTTCCCGACGCCGGGCGGACCCACGAGAATGGGATTGTTGGAGCGCCGGCGCGCCAGCAC
>JBLYYU010000185.1:0-17203 GCA_048550275.1 Polyangiales bacterium | reverse complement strand
TTCGAACCTCCGACCTCACGGTCCCGAACCGTGCGCGCTACCAAGCTGCGCTACGCCCCGTATTTCAAGCTCGGCGGAATCTAGCGTTATCGTCGAGCGCTGTCAAAGAGCTATCTTACATTTACCCACATATATACTTGATAGGCGTCAGCCCATGGGCCGGCGCCGTCGATCCAGGGGCCCACGTCGAGACGGCCAGTCGATCCAAAGTACAATGATTTCAGCGCCGAAGCACGTTCGGCTTGCAGATCGAAACCGGGTAGTTCGGCACTGCTAACCACCTCGGCGCCCTCAGCATCGAGTGGTGAGCAGACCGCATAGAGAAGGGCTCCGCCAGGCCGGACGAGGGCGGCTGCATTTTCGAGGATCGATCGTTGGGTCTCACCCATCTGGGCGGCGCTCTCTGGGCCGCTTCGCAGTAAAATTTCAGGCCTGCGGCGAACAGTTCCAAGACCGGTGCACGGAGCGTCGATCAGGACGCGATCGAACTCGCCTTGGACACCGCCCCGGCCGACAGTCCAATCGACGCAAGCAGTGTCTAGGCGTGAGCGATCGAGTCGAAGCCTTTCGAGCTCCGCTCCGATCTGATCTAGGCGGTGCTCGTGCAAATCGGTCGCGACTACGGTGCCCGAATCCCCGACCGCTTCGAGCAACTGTGTGGCCTTGCCGCCACGGCCGGCGCAGGCGTCGAGTACGCGCTCCCCAAGCTGAACGTTGGAGAGCAAACCGATCAACTGGGCGCCCTCTTCTTGAACGGCGAAAGCGCCCTCGGCGTAGCCCGGAAGCCCACGGGGATCGCCTGCCCCCTGCACACGCAAACCCTGGGGGGAAAGCGTCGTCTCGTCGACGGACGCCTCGGGATGCGCGGCGGCGATCTCTTCGGCAACCTGGCTTCGACTGCGGTCCGTGCGCACGCGCAAATCGATCGATGGTTGTTCGTTCCCTACGCGGAGCAGGTCTTCGGCGTGTTCGGCTCCAATCGACGTTCTCAAGGATTCACGCAGCCATCCGGGAACCGCCACCGACGAGGGGGGCAGCGGAGAATCTGGACGCTCATTGGCGAGCTTTCTGAGCACGGCGTTCGCAAACCCGGCGAGCCGTTTTCCTCGCTTCATCCGAACGAGCTCTACCCCGTCGTTGACGGCGGCGTGCGGGGGTACACGCTCGAGGTGCAATAGCTGGTACGCGGCACCGATGAGCACGGCGCGAGTCCAGTCGTCGACCTTGAGCGGCCGACGTATATACCGACCGATCGCCAACTCCAGGTCGGGCGCGGTTCGAAGAGACCCATAGACGATCTGAGTCGCAAGAGCGGCGTCCGCGCGCTTGAGGGAGCCGCGGCGCAGCGCAGCGTCGAGCGTGGGGGTCGCCCAGGCATCATCTCGGGCGACGCGCTCGAGCACGCGCGTTGCGATCAATCTGGCCGGGGATACCACGGCCGCTAGCTTACTCCGCTCGACCCGCCAGGCACGGAGATTGGAGCCGCCGCCGGCCGCGTGATAACGTTGCGGCTGTGGGGCAAGGCGAAAGTCCGAAAAGCAAGCGTGGTTTGAGTCGATGAGCGCATTGGTTCTCGTGGGCGACCCCGATCCGTTCAACCTGCGTCTGCTCCAAGAGGCGTGTGAGGCGGCGGGTTATGATGTCGTGACCGCAGCCGACGGCCCCGATGTGCTGGCGATGGTCGCGCGACGGCCGCCAGACCTGCTCATGCTCGACGCCAAGATGTCCGAGATGGATGCTTTCGAGATTCTGCGCATCCTCAAAGCCGACATCAGCCTCGAAAACATTCCGGTCCTCCTGGTCACGGACGAAGGAGATCTAGATGCGCGCCGTCGGGGGATCGAGCTCGGCGCCGAGGACTACCTGACTCGCCCCTATCGGGTGTTCGAGATCCAGCAGCGCGTTCGCAATGTGTTGCGAGCGACACGACGCGACAGGCTGGGCATTCCCGAGAGCACTCCGCCGGCCGACCAACGTGATCCCGTCACGGGCGCCGGAACGCCATCGCAGCTTCTGATCAGCCTGGACTACGAGCACACTCGCGCGGAGCGCTACGGGCATCCGCTGAGCTGCATCGTGGTGCGGGTCGGCAACCGCTCGGAGATCGCGGCAAATAGCGAAGACGGCACCGCGGATCGCGCAATGGCGTTGATCGGCAAAGGGCTGAAGTCCTGCATTCGCGCGGTGGACCACCTCTTTCGACTGAGGCGCGACGAGTTTTGTATCTTGCTGCCCGAAACCGATGGCAAGGGCGCAGCCTACGTGCTTCGCCGTCTCGAGAGCCAGGCGGGAAGCGGCGAGCTCTGGGGTGAGGAGGTGACTCCGCGGCCCGCGGTGCAAATCGGCCTGACCAGTACGCCGGAGTCTAGCGTCAAGAGTGGCGATGACCTCCTGAAACAAACGCGGCACGCGATCGGGCAAAAATCCTAGAGCGCGACGACGAGGCGCACGACCCAGACCACGACCGCACAGGCGGCGACGGCGAGTGCCCAGTTGTTCAAGTTGAAGCGCACGATGACCTCATCGATGGACCAGCCACGCAGCGCCGCAGTGATTCCGAGAGGAACGCAGGCGCAGACGAGGAGGAAGAGGATCAGCCCCAGCGGGTTCGCGCTCGCCGCCATCGACCACTGACCTCGGACCCCGTACGCAAACGCGGTGGTCAGACCGCAGCCAGGACAAGGCGAGCCGGTGAGCAAGAGGAATCCGCACGGCGGAAGGCCGAGCTGCTGATGGGTCCCGTAGCCGCGGGAATCGGGCTCGACGAACGCAGCGACGACCAGCAACGAAATCGAGCCAAAGGCGATGAACCACCAGAGCAAGCGATGGATAGTCTGATTCGAGCTCGCGCTATCGAGGGTTCTGCTCATCGGCCGGTTCCCGCCAGTTTGGGTTGCGCCGGAGCTTGCCGTCAATGTTCGAGACGCACGGCATCCCGCAGCATGGCTCCCCGATCTCGCCGTGGACATCGCGACCGATGGGATTGTCGTTGCCCGACGCGAAATCGGCGTAGTGCGCGTGAAGGCACTTGACCCCGCCCGATGAACCGCCGACGCCGCCGCTCGGGCGGGCCCCGAGGCCATCGGGGAGCAACGCATCGCGCTCCTGGGCGTAGCGGTCGTGCGCCACCGTCAAGGCGGCGCCCAAGTGGGGGTTGGGGTCGATCTTGGCTTGCGCCGCGCGAACGCCACCCTTGGCTTCGAGCCGGGCGATGCGACGGTGCGCCAGAGGGCAGGTGAGCCAATAGCGCGTCGGGAAGGGCTCGCCGGAGTCGAGAAGTGGAGGAACTTCGGCGACGATCGGCAAGCCCAGACTGCACCTGCGCAAGACCGTCGATGTGGCGCGCAATGGTCGCCCAATCTGAAGGGCCAGCACTTCGCTGTCGCGATCGTCGACGCTCATGACCCGGGCATGCAGTCCTTGACCTCGTTCCAGAAATCGGACTCGCCGACGACCTCGAGCATCATGACCGCTTCGGCGGCAGCACGATCTTCTCTGGCCCCTTCGGCCCGGAGGCGCGAACAGATGTCCTCGGCGATCGTGAGCCGGGTGGCGAGCTCCGTGCGCGCTAGAGCGAAGTTGTAGTCCTCGGCCCATTTGAGGGACCAGACCTCATCCGCAAGCCAGTCCCCGAAGACCTCGCGGCTGCTTCGAGCCTTGGGCGACCGGGCTTCCGCTCGGTCGAAGGCGTCGCTCCAAGGCCGCCCCGGCTGGCGCGGCGCCCGGTCGTTTCGGAGTGCGCTGATCGTATCGCCGACCCAGGCCATCGCTACGCCAAACTGCGAACCGTCACGCGCGTCGATGAACTCTCGCGCCTGCTTGTCCCAACTACTCCCTCGCAGGGATGGGAAAGGCTGGGAGTCGAGGATATCGAGGAGCGGTTCCGTTCCCTGAAGGCGGTTCAGATACTCGTCCTCGATCAGCTCCCAGTCCGAGAAGCTGATCTCCTTCTTCGGGCCCATCGGTATGCGTTTGATCCGTCTGTCGGCGATGGGTCGGCTGCCTCCGTCGGACACCGAGGGCTCGACGTCAGTGGGATCGATCTCCGGGCGGTCACCCATCGTTCGACAGGGGCAACGATGGTCGGTCGTGATTCGGCCGCCTACGGGCGTCGCGACCAGACCCAGCGGGAACCGTCGGCAGCCATCAGGCTTGGCCTCGGGGCCGAGCTTCGCGTGCACCGAACAGCGCTGATCGTTCATCAAGAACACACAGCCGCCGTCCGCGGCCGTGTTGAGCATGTAGTCGTCGTGGTCGTCGTTCCATCCGGCGGACTGCCGATCGATCCGTCGCATTTGAGCGACTTCCTTCTTGGTCAGAGGCCCAATGCCGTGGATGTCGGTGCAGCAGAGACCATCGCCAAAACAAGTGTATCGCGCGCCCGGACGAGGCAGCAGTGGTCGCACTTGGGTCTTTTTCTTTTTGTTTCCAGCCATCAAATAGCGTGAGCTTCCTTAACCCTTTGAAAAGGGGACTGTGCCCGTTTTCTGGGATATGATTTCGGGATGGGAGCGAGTCCGTCACCGCTCGTGGGTTACAACACGAACGTGCGCCATAAGGGAAAGCTGTATCACATTCAAACCGAAGATTCGGGTGTGAAGCGGCCGCATGTCATCACGCAGCTTTTCGCAGACGGTGGTCGGATCATCGCATCCGAGAAGACTTCCTACGAAGAGCACATCGGCGCGGGCAACCTAGCGGACCTCGTGAAACAAGTGATGCGCGACCAGCACAAGCGCGTGTTCATCGGTCTGAGGGACGGCGTCTACGACGAAGACGGTCCGACCGAGGGCCAGTCGGACGGCGCGACGGCTGGCGAAGCCACAACGGAAGTTCTGGAGCATGCGGCGGCGCGCCTGGTCGAGGGCTCCCCACGATACGAGCAGTTCCGACCGAGCAACGAATCGGGGCAACGAATTTCGCGTGCCCCGGCAGCGCCTTTCGGCCACGAAGTACTCACCGAAAAGACACTCGACGAAGTCATTCTGGCGTACCTCGCGCAAGACCTCGAAACCGGAACCTGAGACAGCTCGGCTTGACACTGTTTGGGGTGCGTTGTTAGCTCATCGCCCGCGGCAATCGAAGTCGCAGGGCGAAAGCCAATGCCCGACGCAAAAACCTCCTTCACGCAAAACATTCCACAATCGATCGAAAGCGACGTCGACAAGGCCAAATCGGTCGACGCGGTATTTCTCTTCAAGGTCAGCGGCGACGACGGCGGCGTCTGGACGGTGAACATGAAAGACGAGCCGGGGGTCACCGAAGGGGACTCCGGCCACGCCGAATGTACGATCGAAATCTCGACCGACGACTGGAAAGCGATGACCGAGAAGCCGGGGTCTGCCATGCAGTTCTTCATGCAGGGCAAGATCAAGGTCAGCGGCAACGCCCTGCTCGCGACCAAGCTTCAGGCTGTCATCGGCTAGCCGGGAGCCCCACGATGCCTCCTCTCAAAGACCGGCTCTTCAAGCTCCTGCAAGACCCGAGGGCTGCAAAGCTGATGGAGAACGAGAGGGTACAACAGGCCGTCGTCAAAGGCTTTCGCCTTCGTGGGCGCGTCGAGGGTGCGCTCGACCGACGCCTGCAACGGATTGCCGGAAGCCTGAACTTGGCGACGCAACGCGACCTACGCACCCTTCATCGTCGCATTCGGCACCTCGAACGCGAGCTGCGCGAGACCGGGGAGCGGCTCATCGAAGCCGAAGATGCTCGAGAAGCTCCGGACCGTAGTTGATGCCGAAATAGAACACGGCGACCAGCGGTACGATGATACTGAGAATCGCCAGGCTGACGCCCAAGGTCGCGATGGCATAGTCCCAAGCGCCGGGCTTCGAGTCAGGCGATTCGTGCTCGCGGATGAGCTCGAGGTTCCGCCGATTCGACTTGTACGCCACATCGAAGATGTCGCCGACGATCGGGAGCGCGCCGCTGATCACGTCGACGAGAATGTTCAGGATCATCCGAAACATGATCACTCGTGGCACTCCCCGTCGAAGCGCCAGGGTGAGCAGGCCGATCGAGCCGACCCCGGTGACCGCATCGCCGATCCCCGGGAACAGGATGCCGATGATCGGGTCCAGGCCGAATCGAACGTCGGTGCCCGGAATACGGAACCGGTCATCTAACAGCGTGACCAGGTTCTCCGCCCAGCGCCTGAGTGTCGAAACCGAGCGTTCCGGGTCTACCATGCCCGAACTCTAGGCGCGGCTTCAGGCGTTCGCCAGGACCTGTTCGCCGCAAACCTCGGCGATCGTCGTGCGCAATCGTTCACGCAGGTTGGAACCCTTTTCGACGAAGTGGTGAATGCCGAGCTGGTGCAGCAGCTGCACATCGTGTTCCTGCGCACCTGCGCTCACCGAGATGATCGAGCAGGCCTGGGCCAACCCTTCCCCGCGGAGCTGCATGCAGAGCTCGACACCATTCATGCGTGGCATGTGCAGGTCGAGCAGCATGACGTCTGGCTCTTCGTTCTGAACCGCTGCCAAGGCCTCTTCGCCATCGTGAGCGACTCGGATTTCGGTCGGACCCAAGATTTGCCGCACATAGAACGTGAGAATCTTCGCGAGGTCGACATCATCGTCGACGATCAGGACGCTCGGCGGCTTTGCGGCGGCATCTTTGGGGCTGATGCTGCGCGGGCGCTCGTCGAGCACCGCGCGCAACTGCCAGGCCACGGCCTCGGCGCTCTGATTGCGCATCTGAGGATTCGGGCTGAGCATTTCATGAACGAGCTGGCAGAGTGCCAGAGGGCAGTCGGACCGAAGCTCGGCCAGCGGTTCCGCATGTCCCCGCTCGTGCGCCGCGATCACTTCTCGAATCGTGCGCCCACGATAAGGACGCTCCTCCGTTAGCAACTCGTACGCGAGCACGCCGAGACCAAAGATGTCGACCAGGTGGCCGCTCCCCGTCTCTGCGGTGTTGAGCAGGGCCTCGGGAGCCATGTACGGGGGCGACCCGGCGACGCGCTGCTTCCCGTTCACGTCGAACTCGGGGAGCACGAGCCCGAAGTCCATCAAGACGATTCGATGCGTCGGCGTCAGCATGATGTTGTCGGGCTTGATGTCCCGGTGAACCAGGCCAGCGCGGTGAACGACGCTCAGCCCTTCAGCAGCCGGCAGGAGAATCTGCACCACTTCGGCCGCGGTGAAGGGTTCGCCCGTCGCCCATCGAGTTTCAGCATGCTGAGTCAGGGACACGCCGTAAACGCGCTCCATCACCAGATAGTCGATTCCGCGATGCTCCCCGAGCGTGTGGACGCTGACCAGGCTCGGATGCTGGAAGGCAGCCAAGGCACGGGCCTCGTTCCGTAGCGGTGGCGTCAGGGGGTTCGGCCAGGCGGCCTTGATCGCGACTCGCCGGTTGAGCAGATGGTCATGGGCCTCGAAGACCTGCCCCATCCCTCCCCGTCCGAGGAGCTTGATAATCTCGTAAACGCCATCGAGAAGCTCGCCGGTAGCGAAAATACGGTTTTCGCCATCGTCCAGCGGCTCGCTCGATACTATTGCCTGTCCACCACCCGGATCGCGCATATCAGTATTTACATACTATCTTGGTGACACTGTAACAAGCAAGCTCAGAGGTCGATGGCTCGGATATCCAGTCCTTCGAGGGGTTTCCCAAGGAATCGGGACGCGGCGGCCCCGAATTGGCCCGGCAAATCGGTGACGAGGATCTCGAGCTCTCCGGCAGGAGAACGCGGGCTGGGAACTGGGGCCAACATCTCCGTGAGGGCCGTTGCCGTAGCCTCGGCGCTGTCGACAATCGCAACGTCGTGACCGAGCAGATCCGCCGCGACCTCGTGGATGATTTCGGAGAGGAGCGGATAGTGCGTGCAACCGAGCACGATGGTGTCGACGTCGACCTCGATCAGGGGTCGCAAGTAGCGCTGCGCGGCGAGGCGAGGCACGTCGCCCGTCACCCAACCTTCTTCGGCGAGCGGGACGAACAATGGCGCGGGACGGGCGAAGACCTCGATCGCATCGTTTTCCCTGTGAATTGCTTGCTCGTAGGCGCCCGAGGCAACGGTACCCGCGGTCGCAAGGATTCCGATGCGCCCGGTTCGGGTCGCTCGAACGCCGGCGCGCGCGCCCGGTTGAATCACACCGATGACCGGAATGTCGAGCCTCTGTTTAAGCTCATCGAGCGCCACGCCGCTTGCGGTGTTGCAAGCGACGACGAGAAGCTTCATGTCGAAGCTCAGCAAGCGCTCTGCGCAAGCGATCGCGTACTTCACGACGGTCTTTGGGCTGCGTGTCCCGTACGGAACCCGAGCGGTGTCGCCGAGATAGACGAGATTCTCAGCGGGGAGCGCCTGAGCGACGGCCCGGGCAACCGTCAACCCGCCCAAACCGGAATCAAAAATGCCAATCGGCTTTGCCACGTGACCCGTCCGAGGCAAGGTTACACGCCCGTCCCGAAAGGGCCACCAGCAGACGCGTCTCTGGTAGGGTGCAAACGAGATGCCCGCATTGGCACTGATTTCGAGAGATCCGAACCTTTACCAAGAGCTGCTCGCCACGCTCGAGGGGTCCGCTTGGTCGGTCGAATGGATCGGGGCCGACGTGATGAGCGACGTGAACCTGCACCAAGAGGTCGTCGTTCTGGACTCCCTGCACCCGAACGCGTCGACCTGGGAACCGACGCGAGGTCGACCCGTCCTTCTGCTCATGAACGAGGACGCCGCTACAGCGGAAGGAATCCTGGCCTCGGACGTGGTTTTTCGACCCGCTCGCCAGGGCGAGCTCATCGCGCGGCTCGATCGCCTGGAGGCGCGCCGACCGCTGGACGAGCAGCGACGTCAGCACGCCGCGACATTCGCCTCGATGACTTCCGGTGTCGTAGTGCTCGGGCCTGACCTCGAAATCGCGATCGCCAACCCTCGCTCGTGCGAAATCGTCGGTCATCGAGCGGAGACGCTCGAGGCGAATGACATTGGGCAGTTGGTGTCTCCCGAGGATCTGCCGCGTATCCGGGAAACGCTGGCGCAGGGGCAGTATCCTCGCAGCATGGACATCCGCCTCGTCCGCCGAGACGGTACCCAGCTCATCTGCAATTGCTCGTTTGCCCCGTTGAGCGGCTCCGAAGATCACACGGTGATTTCATTCGAAGACGTGACGGAGCAGCGTGAGACCGAGCACGAGTTGATGAAGACGATGGGCTTCCTGGAATCGTTGATCGACGCGAGCGTTGATGCGATCATCGCGACCGACATGGAGCAGCGAGTGCTGTTGTTCAATCCGAGTGCGGAGCGGATTTCGGGGCGTCACGTCGCGGACGTCGTCGGCTCGGCCACGCTCGACGACTTGCTCGGCCGCGCCACGGCGGAGCTCGTAACCAAGCGCGTCCTGTCCGCAGAGCATGGCGGAGAGGGGCGGCTCGAGCCGACCCTGCTCGATTTCATCGACTTTCACGGGGAGCGAATCCCCGTCCAGCTCTCTGCCTCGCTGATCTACGAAGATGGTGAAGCTTCTGCGATCGTGCTGATTTGCGGCGATCTGCGCGACCAGCTTCGAGTCGAGGAACGACTTGCCGAGGCGCAGAAGAAGCTGGCCTTCACCGAAAAGCAGGGCGTCCTGGCCGAAATCGCCGGCACGGCCGCGCACGAGCTCAACCAGCCGCTCACGAGCATGATGGCCTACGCGGAGCTCCTCCTCCGGCAATCCGAGTCCGATTCGAATGGCGCCAAGGCCGCCCGGGTGCTGATCCGCGAAGCGGAACGCATGGCCGAGATCGTTCGGAAGATCGGAAAGATCAC
This sequence comes from Polyangiales bacterium, assembly GCA_048550275.1. Classification (GTDB taxonomy): domain Bacteria; phylum Myxococcota_A; class Polyangia; order Polyangiales; family Houyiibacteriaceae; genus SG8-38. The sequence goes on along the minus strand of JBLYYU010000185.1, from coordinate 7,449 downwards.
CCGATACGAGACGACTTCGTACGTCGGGCAGCAGAAGATCTTCGATCTCGATCGGGCCGCTGACTCGTCAGGTGAGCCAGGAGCCAAAGGCTGAACGATGGACGACTCCGCCCACAGAAACGCGCCATCGTCGCCGCACAGCGTCGAGCCGCGCGTGTCCTCGGTGAAGTCGATCGTGTCGCCGCGTCGACGGGAAACGGGCGTTCCCGGACTGCACCAGATCTTGGAATCGCTAAACCAGGCGCAACGGGACACGGCCGGCACCGGATCGGACGAGAAGATTCTGCGCGCGTATCTTCACGCGCTCGAGCGGCTCTATCCGACCGTCCGTTTCGCAATGCGTTTGTCATCCATCGCCCAGGACAATGGCCCGTTCGTGCAGGCGACGACCCACAGGTTGACGCCGGAGGCGATGCGCGAGCTCTCGGTGACCGAAGCGGGGCTGCGGCGAGCGGGCTTTACCGAGCCGCTCGAAGCCCCAGCAAACATGATCCTGAGGCGGACGTATCAGTCCGTGCTGCGCGCGAGTCCCGACGAGGAATTGGTCCCCGCCGACGGCATTGACGTGCCCCTCGTGCGAGCGGGCGAGGTGCTGGGCGTCCTGGCGGCCGAGTTCGAGCGCGGTGCAGAACTGCCGGGTCGCCTCGAAGACGCGATTGTCATGGCCGCGACTCAGACCAGCGCCGCGATCGAAAGCGGACGCCTTCGCCGTGAATCGCTTCACCTACGCGACTACCTCGAGAAGATCCTCGAGCACGCGAACATTCCGGTCCTCGTCATCGGCCGTGACCGCAACATCAGGGTCGTCAGCGGGGCTTTCGGGCAAATCACAGGCCTCAATCGGGCCGAGCTGATCGCCAAAGACGTGCTTCAGCTTGCCGGCCAGAGTGAGCGGGTGCGCGTTCTTTCAGCCTTTGTCAGCGCGCTTCGAGGTGCCGATGTGCCACCGTTCGAGCTCACGCTCCCGAAGGCCGGCGGCGGGAACGCGCGGCTTCGCTTCTCGCTCGCGCCGATTCTCGATTCGGACGGAGTCGTCGCCGGCGTGATCGCGATCGGCCAGGACCGAACCGAGCTGCGCGAGCTCGAAGGGCAGGTGATCCACGCTGAGAAGCTGGCCACGCTCGGCAAGCTCGCAGCCGGGATCGTGCACGAGATCAACAACCCGCTCACCAGTATCTCCGTCTACGGCGAGTACCTCTTGAACAAGCTCTCACGGAGCGGGGCCGAGCAGTCAGACCTCAAGCGGATGGAACGCATCCTCGGGAGCTCGGACCGCATCATGTCCTTCACGCGCAACCTTCTTACCTATGCGCGACCCTCCAAGGAAGAAGCGCAACCGGTTTCCGTCAATGAAGTGATCACTGAAGCGGTCGGCTTTTGCGAGCACAGCATCGACGACGCAAACGTGACCGTCGTACGAGACTACGCACAGGACCTGCCTCGCGTGAAAGCCGTGCGAGGGCAGCTGCATCAGGTGTTCGTCAACCTCATCACGAACGCGTGCAATGCGGCGCCTGAGGACGGAGGACGGGTGCAGATCACGACACGGCTTCTCGGCTACGATCAGATTCAGATCGAGGTCGAGGACAACGGCATAGGGATTGGGGCCGACGAGCTCGGTCAGGTGTTCGAGCCTTTCTACTCTACGCGCCGCAAGGGCAAGGGCACCGGTCTCGGGCTGTCCATCGTGAAGAACATCCTCGAGGATCACCGCGGCAGCATTCAAATTCGCAGCGAAGTCGACCGGAACACGATCGCGACAATCACCCTGCCCTGCCTCACCTAACCCCCTGCAATCACATGGGGTTTGAATACCGGGCCTCGGCTCTACGTTTACGAATGGAATCAACGCCGCCCGCTGGAGGTTAGGGGTGGCACAGGGAGGTATGTTCATGTTCCGGTCCACGTTTCGTCGCCTTTGGCCCATGGCAATTGGCGCAGCGCTCGCCATCACGATTTTCGGTACTGCGTCAGCATCCCCGCGCAAGAGCGCGATTGACAAGGACGCGCTGTCGAATGCGGTCGCGTTCGAATCTGCGCTGACCAGCGTTGCAGAGGCGGCCTCACCTTCGGTGGTCAGCATCCAAGTGGAGGTGACCCGACCGCAGAACAACGGCATTCCCTTCTTCTTCGGCAGCCAAGGTCGCGGAGGCATCGTTCGGGGCGGTGGTTCGGGCGTGATCCTTCGCTCCGACGGCCACATCCTCACCAACAACCACGTCGTGAACGAAGCGACTCGTATCGACGTGCGGCTGAGGAACGGCAAGAGTTATCCGGCGACGCTCGTGGGAGTGGATTCGGCGACCGATCTCGCAATGCTCAAGATCGAGGCGCGGGGTCTGCCGCAAGCCGAGTTCGCCTCCTCGGAGAAGGCCCGCGTCGGGCAGTTCGTCATCGCGATCGGTTCGCCGTTTGGGCTCGACTACACGGTGACGACCGGCGTCTTGAGCGCAAAGGGACGCGGGGGCATCGGCGCGAACGAGATCGAGGACTACCTCCAGACGGACGCCAGTATCAACCCCGGAAACTCCGGGGGACCACTCATCGATCTTCAGGGGCGCGTGCTGGGCATCAACACGATGATCATCGGGCGAGGCTCGGGAATCGGGTTCGCGATTCCTGCTGAAATCGCGCAGCGAGTGGCCGAGCAACTGATCTCGAACGGCTCGGTCAAGCGAGCCTGGCTGGGGGTTTCCTTCCAAGAAATCACCCCGGAGCTCGCCGCGCATTTCGGCGGCAACTTCGAAGGAGGAGCCCTGATCAACGCGGTGATTCCGGGAGGACCTGCGGAAAAAGCAGGTCTCAATCCGGGAGACATCATCACCGCCATCGACAAGCAAGCGATTCGAGAGGGGCACGACCTTCTGCGAGCTGTTCTGCGCCACGGCGTCGGTGAGCGCCTGAGCCTCGAGGTTCGCCGGGGCGAGAAGACGAAGAAGATCTGGCTGGTGACCGGCGAAAGGCCAAACGAAGACGGGCCGCAATCACGTCAGCAGAGCAAGCAAGACACTTCGATGCTCGGCCTCGCGCTCGAGGAGATGACGCCGCGGCTTCGCGAGCGCTTTCAGTACGAAGGCGACGGCATGGTGTTCATCCGTGCCGTGGAGCCGGGCTCGGACGCGGACCGGGCCGGTCTTCGACCGGGCGACATCATTCTCCAGGCTGACCGCCGGGCGATTCGTTCAATCGCCGACGTACGGACGGCGCTGAAGGACGGCGAGGCACTGCTCTACGTCGAACGCGAGTCACGGCGGTTCTTCCAGCCGCTCAGCCAGTCGAACTAGCGCTAGCGGGCGACCGTGATTTCGATCGCGGGACCGCGTGCCTCCACTCGGTAGGCCGGATGGCGGCCGGCGACGAAGCGAACCGTAAGCTCGGAGAAGTCGCCGCGGTTGAGTATGCTGGCGTGCTCGATGTCGGGATGCGCGGTCGCGATCGGGCCTGCCCTCGAAAGCGAAAGACTGCCGGGAATGGTGACCGAGAAACCATCACCCTCGACGATCCCCTCCATCGCCGCTACCGGATTGCTCATGCGAAGGACGTACTTCTCGCCGCCAGCCACGGAGTCGGCGCCGAAAGCGGTTCCGCGAACGTTTTCGGGTGGCAATGGCGCGCCTTGGGGCTCGTACGCTTCGGCGCTTGCATCCGCCGTGGCTGTCTCCAGCGCGGGAATGGTCGCTGTTGGCGCAGCAGCAGCGCCCTCGGCCGAAACCTCAGTCTCTGACCCCGCGGCCGCCTCCGAATCTGCCTCTGTCACCGGCTCGGAGCCTGATTCCGCACTACCAGCGGCCGCCCAGAGATAGATTCCCCAGCCCGCGGCCACGATCCCAGAGATCATCGCAACGAGGATCAGATAGCGGCGCCCGCCGCGGCGTGTGTTCTTCAGGTGCGCGCGCGCTGCTTCGCTTCGGGGCACTTGCCGACGCCGTGGCTTGTCATCATCGAGACGCGACCGGAGCGCTCCGATGAATCGGCCTGCCAGCGCGAAGAGCTCCTTCACATAGCTCGCGATCCCCGGCAGCAGCCCGTCGGCGAGAGCGCTCCGCGCACCGCCAGCCGCGCTGGCAAGCTGGTCACGGGAGGACTTGGCGTAAGCTCGAAGCCGCTCGCCGATCGACTCGCGCGCCTGCTCTTCCGTCGCGTCGTAGCGGACGATTCGGGGCGTATCGTGCATACGCTCCTCTCGAATTCGCGGCTTCTGCTGCACGGCCGGCGGCATGTCCTCGGGCACAGTGTCCCGGTCCTCCTCGTCGTCGCCCGAAGCGTCGGAGGGGTCCTCGACCTCGTAGCCGATGCTGAGCACGAGCTTCGGGGTCTCTTCGTCCATCTTGAGCTCGACCGCCTCGAGGTGGCCGCGCCTGCCAGAGCTCTCGTTCAGCACGCCACCGCCAATCGCGAGAAACGGCAGAGGTTGCTCTACGGACAAGCTCTCGTTGGTCTCGGATTGAACTTCGGCCATGATCGCCGAGTCGACACCGTCGAGCTGGAGCTGGACGACTGGCGCCTTGGCACTAGTGCGACCCCATTGCTGAATCAGTGCTTCGATCTGATTCTGGTCTCGATCCGACAGATGCGTGAACCGAATTCCGAATTCTCCGATGTGCGGTCCGTTCTCGTGGGCCCAGACGACCCGACCGATCATCTCGATCGCCTCGCCGCCAGTAGGGTTGTCCAGTTGGCAGCGAAGCGTGGACCCGACTTCGGGCAATACCGATGCCCGCATCGATAGCCCACCAGCCCCGACATTGATCCCGTCGGCTTCGAACTCTTGGTGGAAGCCCTCGGGGTGGAGCTTGATCAGAACCTCGTCGAGCGGCACACGCGGCTGTCGAGGTGCTTGGTAGTAACCCGCGGATGTGTTCATCGAATGGTCTCCTGCGCGACCCGTCAGTCGCCCCCATCAGGACTGGTCCCAAAACTCGGCGAACCCGTCCACTTTTCTGCAACCCGCTTCCTTGACCAGCACGCGCTGAAATCGCAATCTTGGCGGCTACGATGGGCTTGCGAATCACGGTGCACTCTCTTTGGACGGAAGTTAACCCTTCGACTTTCGTGTATGAGTTCGCGCAGTCTCGCGTCGTCATCGGACGCTCGCGGAGCGCAGACGTTCAGCTTCCCCACTCGGCGGTCAGCGGAACGCACGCAAGCATTCGCGAGCAAGACTCCGGGTATGTTCTCGTCGACGAGGGCTCGACGAACGGCTCGCGCGTCAACGAAATCAGCGTGGTTCCCGGTCGCCCGAAGGTCTTGAGGACGAACGATGCACTGGATCTCGGCGGCTACCGTCTGAGCATCGACATCGGCGTTCCCGTTTCGCGACCCATGTCTGCACGGCTCACCTCGGACTTCGCGCGGAAGATTCTCGCGGAGCAACTTGGAGACGTTGACGATTCGAGCATCGACGCGGCTCTGGGAGATGTCCAGGCCGGCCCGGACGAGCGTGTCGATTTGCTGCCGATTCCCAGAGAACCGCTCAGCGAGCCCCCACCGCCCCGGGAGTCGAGACCTTCGAGGTCCTCGAGGCCTTCTTCGCCGCGCTCCTCGAGGCCTCCGAGCGCGCCTCCCATCGAGCCCCTGCGGCTCGGCCGGAGCGAGGTGGCCGTCTACGCGCTCGCCGCGCTAGTTGTCGCGACCAGCATCGTCGCCATGGCTTTCCTGCTCAGGCCCTAAACGTTGCGAAGGTAGATCAGGCGAAGGCCTTCGAGGGTGAGGAACTCGTCGATGTCGTCGATCGTTTCGCTCTCCGGCTCGATCAGCCCGGCGAGGCCGCCCGTCGCGATCACGGAGACCTCTGTGCCGATCTCGGAAGCCAGTCGGCGCACGAGGCCGTCGACCAGGCCGACATAGCCGAAGACGATGCCGGCTTGCATCGAGTGAACCGTATTGCGTCCGATTGCCCGTGGCGGCCGCGCGATCTCGCTGCGGGGAAGCCGGGCGGCGCGGGCGAACAAGGCGCTGGCGCTGATCTGCATTCCCGGAGAGATGGCTCCGCCGAGGTACTCGCCTTTTTCGGAGATGCAGTCGAAGGTAGTGGCCGTTCCGAAGTCCACGACGATGGCCGCGCCCTTGACCCGCTCGTACGCCGCCACGGCGTTTACGATCCTGTCAGCTCCGACCTCCCGAGGATTCTCGTAGAGCACGGGCATGCCGGTTTTGATCCCCGGCCCGACAACCATGACCTCGTGGTCGAAGGCCCGATCAATGGCTTCGATGACAGTGTCGTTGAACGAAGGGACGACGGAGGCGAGGATGCTCGCCCGGACTTCGCTTCGCTTGATGCCGGCGAGCGTCAGCAGGTTGAGCAGCAGAACGTGGTACTCGTCGCTCGTTCGACCCTTGGAGGTCTCGATCCGGAAGTCGTGCACCAGGCGCTCCCCGTCGTACAGGCCGAGCACCGTATGGGTGTTGCCAACGTCGACGACGAGAAGCATCTAGCGAGGCCGAAGGGACAGGGTCAGCTCCAGGAGCTCCCCGAAGGTCTTGGCGCGAGGGAACTCGGGCTGATCGGTTGCATAGACGACCGGCTGCCCGGTAGGCGCGACGCTTTGAGGCCGAATCGGCTGGGGCCTGCCCGATTGGGGCGCCGATGAAGGAGCGGGGGTCGCAGGTCGAACCGACCGGGCCGGAGGCTCGAAGGTCCGAGGCGCCGACGAGGGCCGGGCCGAACGCGCTTGCGGCTGAGACGACAAAGGCTGCTCAACTTCTGGCGGCTGAGACGAGTACTGTGTCGGGCTGTCGAGCGTCGGCGACGTGGGAGGGTCAGGCAAGGGCGAAGATGGGAGCTGCGTCGGAAGCGTGCTCGGGAATGGAGTCGGCTGCGCCGGCGACGGAACGGACGATTGGCGCGCGGCCGCCGTCGTGCCCGATGCGGTGCGCATCCGATCAACCGCTTCGGAGGCGTGGGTCTCACGCTCACCGGGGCGCTTGGCCCTCACTCGGTCGAGTAACGATCGAAGTCTGTCTTCGCGATCCGTCATGACGCCCTCTTCGTTTCGAGCATACCCACGATGGCAGGAAGGTCCGCTCCGTCCTTGAACCAACCCCAGACCGTCTCCGCCACTTCGAAGTCGACCATGATGAACTTCGAGTCGCCGGTTGGAACACAGGAGACCTGCCGCTGAGAAATTTCGGAGAACATCCCGCCGAGCAATGCCGCGGCTCCGAGCTCATCTTCGTCGAGCTCGGGCTTGTCCCGGAGGGTGACCACCAACGCGGAGCCCCAGCGCTCGAAGGTCAGGCGCCCCCAGCCGAAGAGCGCGGTGACGGCGGACACGTGGCCGAGCACTGCCTCCGCCGATAGGACCGATGCGGGCCTGTCCAGGCTGCCAAGCACCTGCTCCCCGAGAAGCTCGCCTAGACGCCGAAGCGGTGTCAGGTCCCCATCCCGCGCTGCCGCGGCAACGAGAGACGAGAGAACATCATCCGTGAGGAGCACTACCCGCGCACCGT
>JBLYYU010000184.1:0-8743 GCA_048550275.1 Polyangiales bacterium | reverse complement strand
TGTCGTCCATCCGCGTCTCGGTGTTCGACAACGGAGTCTCGCAGCGCCAGCAGTAGGCAAGGATCCGGAACGCGTCCAGCGACTCCAAGAACCCATTCGAGAGCTCGGGGTCGAACTGGGTCCCGCCGCAACGTGCGATTTCCGAGATCGCAATGTCGTGGTGGAGCGCTTTCCGGTAGGCGCGGTCGCTCGTCATGGCATCGTACGTGTCAGCCACCGCGATGATCCGCGCGATGAGAGGAACGTCGTTCCCCTTCAGCCCCAACGGATAGCCGCTCCCATCCCAACGTTCGTGGTGCAGGTGTACGCCGGGAATGAGCGGATGCAGAAACTCGATCGGCTGGAGGATGTCGCGACCGTGATCCGGGTGCTGTTTGAAGATCTCGTATTCCTGCTGTGAGAGCTTGCCGGGCTTGTTGAGATTCATCACGCAGCCGATCTTCCCGATGTCGTGCATCAGGGCCGACTGACGCACAATCTCGATCTCCGGGTCGCCGAGGCCGAGCTTGATCGCCAGGATCTGCGCATACGCTGCGACTCGTGCCGAGTGACCGGCCGTGTACCGGTCCATCTTGTCGATGGCGCTCGCGAGGCCGCGAATCGTCTGCTTGAATGTCGCCTGCAGGTCTTCGTAGAGCCGGGCGTTTTCAATCGCGGCCGAAGCGCGGTCGGCCGTCGCGTGCAGGAGCTTCCGCTGACCCTCGTCGAATCGCTTGCCCTTGCTGTAGCTCAACGCGCAGAGAAACCCGATCGTGTCCCCACGCGCGGTCAGGCGCGCCACCGCCAAGGAGCGTGGCACGGGCTCATCACCGAGCGCTTCGAAATACCGCCAGCAGCGCTCCCCGTGTTCGAGCAGCGCCGGCGCGTCGGCGAAATGCTCGCTCAGGGCCTGAACGCTCAACTCGTCGGGCTCCCGCCGAAGACGGAAGTCCGGGCTCACGTCCGTGCTCCGTCGGTAGAAGCTCCCGCCGCCGTCGCTCAGGAGCACCGTGACCAAGTCCGAGTCGACCTCGTCGATGGCCGCTCGGCTCAAGGTGTGCACCACCTGCTCGAGCGACAAGCTCGCCGAAATCGCCTCGCTGACTTTGTAAAGCGACAGCGCTTCCTTGAGCCTGAAGTTCTCGGCCTCGAGCCGCTGCTTTTCGAGCCCCCGCCGAATCGTGTGTACCACCTCTTCCACTTTGAAGGGCTTGAGGACGTAGTCGTACGCTCCTTGCTTCATCGCTTCGATGGCGGTTTCCACGGTGCCGAACCCGGTCATGATGATCGTCACGACGTGCGGCGTGTGCTTCCGTATCGCTGCGAGAAGCTCGAGACCGCCCATGTTCGGCATCTTCAAGTCGCTGAGCACCAGGTCGAAGCGATCTCGTGAAAGCTCGACCAGAGCGCCGCTCCCGTCCTCCGCGGTGCGAACGTAGAAGCCCTCCATCGTCAGGAAGTCCGCGAGAATCTCGCGGATCACTTCCTCGTCGTCGACCACTAGGACTTTCGCGACGTCCTCGCCAGGCTGCCCGCTCATGCGCGTATGGCCCTGGCTAGTACTCCGTGCGTCCTCGCCCTGTCAAATCCGTGTCTCGCTTGCATTGCGGCCCGGAGGGCACTTTGATACATCCCGCTCGACCTTGCCATCGCCTACACCGATCACCCGAATCGCGCTGATCGTCTACGTCCCCTTGGCGCTGGTCGCCCTGCTCTGGGCCTGGCTTTCCGGCGGTCGTTTCGCCTGGTCGCTCGACTCGTCCTGGCTCTCGGCTCCGTACCCAGCGCGGCTCGCGCTCTCTTTGCTGCTCGGCGCGGCCGTGGCGTTCGTCGTGGTCGCTACGACCCCCCGGCTCCTCGAGCGCGCCGCCTGGGCTCGCGCGCTGCACAAAGAGCTCAAAGAGGTCGTCGCACCGCTCTCGAGCGCCGAGATCATCCTTCTCGCTGTAGCCTCTGGTCTTGCCGAAGAGCTTTTCTTTCGCGGAGCCCTGCAGCCCGTCATCGGGCTCGCTCTCACCTCGCTGATCTTCGGCGCCCTACACGTCGGACCGAAACGCACCTTTGTCGCCTGGCCGCTCTGGGCCTTCCTCATGGGCCTGGTCTTCGGCTCGATCTTCGAGCTCACGGGCGTGCTCTGGGGTCCGGTCCTCGCGCACGTATGGATCAATCAGCGCAACATGTCGTTCATCCAGCGACATTGACGCTCGATTCGCCCCTCTCTACCCTGAAGTAGATACCGTGGACAGCGAGATCAAGACCCGTGTCGCGCCGTTTTCGGCGCCGCACATCACTGCGGGCTCAGGGCAGGATTGCCTGGTGGTGATCTACGCGCCGAGCTCGAAGCAGCTCGGCAAGCGATTCTCCCTGGCCGAGGGGGATGTCCGGATCGGCCGGGGCATCGAGAACACGGTCATCCTTCACAGCGATAGCATTTCCCGGCGCCACGCCTTGATCGAGGTCCGTTCGGCTGGCTACCACCTCGTCGACACCCGCTCGACGAACGGGACCTACGTCAATGACGAGCTAGTCGACGAATGTCAGCTCCGCCGCGGCGACCAAATCAAAATCGGCGACACGATCCTGAAGTTCCTGAGCGGCGCCGACCTCGAGTCGCAGTACCACGAAACGATTTACCGGATGACGATCATGGATGGGCTCACCGGCATCCACAACAAGCGCTACTTGGTGGAGCAGCTCGACCGCGAGCTCTCACGAGCGGTCCGGCACGGTCGCCCATTGAGCCTGGTGATCTGCGACATCGATCACTTCAAAGACGTGAATGACGAGTGCGGGCATCTCGCCGGCGACTTCGTCCTGAAAGAAGTCGCGCAGCTGGCCAAGAGCCGCATCCGTCCGGATGACGTGATCGCTCGCTACGGCGGCGAAGAGATCGCGGTCATCTTGCCCGAGACCGACTTGCACGGTGGCACGCGCATCGCCGACGACCTCCGCAAGATGATCGCCGAGCAGACCTTCGTCTTCGAAGACGACGAAATCGAAGTCACGATTTCCTGCGGAGTGGCCCAACTCCAACCGGGTTGGTGCGCGTACGACTTCGTCCGTGGCGCGGTCACTCAGCTCTACGAAGCGAAGCGCGCAGGCCGAAACTGCGTTCGTCCGAGCTAGCCGTTCGCCGCGAGCAGACGTGCTAGGCTCGGCCCGCATGCGGTCGATCGCAGAAGCCCTGGAGTCCATGCTGACGGCCTTCGCTCCCCTCGGGGAGGAAGAGCTCGACCTCACCGAATCCGCCGGGCGCTATTTGAGCCGAGATGTGCGGGCCCGAATGGATGCGCCGCCTTTCGACAACAGTGCGATGGACGGGTACGCGGTGCGCGCCGACGAGGTGGAAACCGCCGCGCCGGAGCGGCCGCTCACCCTGCCTCTCCGAGGCGAATCCCGCGCGGGCGGCCCGCTTCCCGAGCCTCTCGAGGCCGGCGCCGCTTGTCGAATCTTCACCGGCGCGCCGATGCCGGCCGGCGCCGACGCCGTCGTCATTCAGGAAGACACCGAACGTGACGGCGACCGCGTCCTCATCCGGGAGGCCTCGCCCAAACGAAGGCACGTCCGCGCTCAGGGCAGCGACGTGTCCGCGGGCGCCCTGCTCCTTCGGCCGGGCGACTGTCTCCGGCCCGGCGAAATCGGTCTCCTCGCGAGCCAGAACATCAGCCGTGTGCACGTCTACCGACGGCCCAGGGTCGCGCTCCTCTCCACCGGTGACGAGCTGCGAGCGCTCGGCGACGAGCTCGAGTCAGGCGCGATCGTCAACTCGAACGTCTACGCGCTGACCGAGATGCTCCACGACCTCGGAGTCGTCCCCGTCCCCCTCCCCGCCGCACCGGACAAGCTCCCAGCGATCGAAGCCGCGCTGCGCGAGGCCCTCGAAGCCGACGTCGTGATCACCATGGGCGGCGTCTCGGTCGGCGAATACGACTTCGTGCACGAAGCCTTCGCCAACGTGGGCATCGAGCCGGGCTTCTGGAAAGTCCGGATCAAGCCCGGCAAGCCCCTGGCGTTCGCTCAGTACCGGGGCAAGCCCGTCATCGGCGTTCCCGGCAACCCGATCAGCGCGATGGTCACCTTCGAAATCTTGGTCGCGCCCTGCCTCCGCAAGATGCTCGGTGACCCGCGCCCGCACCCCGAAACGGTCGTCGCCCGGCTCCGAGAACCGTATCGCCGGCGGCCCGGCCGCGTCGAAATCGCGCGTGGCGTGCTGAGCCGCGAAGGCAACGAGCTGCTTGTCGCCCTTCACGACCGCCAGGGCTCCGGCTCGCTCCCTTCCTTCGTGGGAATCAACGCCCTGGTGATTCTTCCGTCCGACAAGGCCGAGCTGGCGGCTGGTGAACTGGTGGAGGCGATCCCCTACGGCCCCGGTTTGCGGGGTAAACGCACGCCTTTCGAGCGCTTCAGCTAGCAGATTCTGCAGTAATTTCGGTTTCTTGCATGTTCGGTTCTTGACTAGTCGGGCCGGGTCCATATATTCGCGCTCCCTCAAAGGGGGTCAAGAGAATGAAGAAGACCGAGCTCAAGCGGTTTCGCGCCATCCTGGAAGAGAAACGAGACGCCGTCATCCGCCGCGCGCAGGAGACGATGGACCAGGACATGACCCTCGACGCGTCCGAGCTCCCCGATGAGATGGACCTGGCGTCGAGCGAGTACATGCAGTCTTTCACTTTTCGGCTCCGCGGGCGGGAGCGAGTCTTCCTCCAGAAGATCGAAAAGGCCATCAAGAAGCTCGACGAAGGCGAATTCGGCGTCTGCGACGATTGCGAAGAGCCGATCAGCGTCAAGCGCCTCGAGGCTCGCCCCGAGACCGAGCTCTGCATCCGCTGCAAAGAAGACCAAGAGCGCCAAGAACGCGACTTCGCGTAAGCCTCGGCTAGTCGACCTGCCGAGCTAACCCCGGTGCACGCGGCGCCTCACGCCGTGAATGACTCGCCACGCGAGAAGCATGATCACCGGCACGGCAAACACGAACGTCACCTTCTTGCTCCAAGGCCAACCCGCCCAGGCGAACGCCTCGAAGAGGTACCCGAGCAAGCCCATCACGTAATAGGTGATGGCGACGACGGAGAGCCCTTCGACCGCTTGCTGCAAACGAAGCTGCATCTCGCTCCGCCGATTCATCGAAGCGAGGAGCTCTTGGTTCTGCCCCTGGATCGAAAGCTCGACGCGTGCGCGCAGGAGACTGCTCGTCTGGCTGATGCGCTGGGACAGGTCCTCGAGCCGGTCGCGCACGGCGTTGCAGGTCCGAATCCCGGGCGCCAACCTGCGCTTGATGAAAACATGAATCGGCTGCAGCCCCGGGATCTTCTCCTCGGTCAGCTCCCGGTTCCGCTCCCGCACCAGGTCGTAGTAGGCGTTCGTCGCCGCGAACCGATACGTCGTGTCCGAACGAAACCGCTCGACTCGCGCCGCCAGGTTCGAGAGCTCGTCGAGCAGAGAGTGCTGGTCACTCCCCTTTTCGGCCTGCGTCAGCGCCTCGTTGATCCGCGCCAGCTCCCGCTCCATCCGCCGCACCTCGGGCGTGATCTCCCGGGCCACCGGAAGCGCGAGAAGTGCCATCACCCGGTACGTTTCGATCTCGAGGACACGCTGAACCAGCCGCCCGGCCTGCAGCGCCGTCAGCTCGCGAGCCTGCAACACGATTCGCCCAAAGCCATCGTCGTGCAGGCGGAAGCTGCTGTAGAGGTAAGCCGTCCCCCGGCGAACGACCCCGCCCCGAAGCGCCTGCTTCTCGAAATACCGCTCGAGCTCCGCCGCATCGGCCGGCCCCTCGGCCCGATTGAACGCCAAGTGAAGCGCCGCCGTCGCGCGCCCCGGGATCTTCTGAAGCCAGTCCGCAGGCACCTGACTGAGCGCAGCCGGCTGTCGAAGCGCATCCCCGAGCACCCGGCAGATGAACGTATAAGTCGAGAATTCCGTGTGCCTTTCCCAGCGAAGCTCGAACCCATCAAAGGTTTGATAGAGACAGGAGGCGCCCGCAGCCGGCGGCTCGATCCCGAACTGAGCACAGAGCTCGGCCAGATGCGCACGCTCCGCCTCACGCTCCTGATGCCCCATCTGAAACGCCACATGACTGATCGTGCACGGCGTCTCCACCAGCGGAGAAGGCCGGCTATGCAGCTCCTCGTAGAGCGCGGAACGCCAGGCAGGGACTTCAAGCGCATTATCGTTGGTCACGGCGGCCATCTTTGGCGGAGCGCATGGTTGGGTCAACTGGGGGTTGTGGGGGGTGGTTGCAGGAACCGAAGCCTCGTCTCTCTTGATTGAACCGCCCCGCCTAGACACCTTCGGCGGCTGTTTGTCCCGCTCCACCGTCTTCCGTCTTACGGAAGCATCTCAACCCTTGATCGCAGGAGTGCAGATCCTGCGTCTCCAAGCTTCGCTCCGCGAGAAGTTGAGTCATTGCGCGGCGCCTCGCTCGCGAACGTCGCGCAATCCCTGCGCCCCCAAAAAAGCTAAAGAATTACGTATAGTCAGAGCTGTGCTGACGACACATTCTCTTTTTTGTGGCGGGCGCAAGGTCGCGCCGGCCGAACTGGGGAGAGTGTATGCGTTATCTATTTGGATTGATTTGTGTCTGTTCGCTGGCCCTTCTACCGATGGTGGGCTGTAGCGAAACCGCTAGCCCTGGGGGCAACGGCGGCGAAGGCGGTGAAGGCGGAACTGGCGGCGATGGTGGCGCGGACACCGTGACGATTACCGTCTTCGTTCCGGGCTGGGATCCCGAGCTGGGTTCCACCGGTGCATTGGAAGGGGTCGCGATCTGCGAGACCGACACGACGGACTGCGTGTCCACCGACGCCGGCGGGAACGTCGTCGTAGAGGTGCCTGCGGCTCAGGAGGTCAGTTACACGATGGACGTCGAAGGCTATGGCTCGTACCTGGAGCCGGTCCTCGTGACGGAGTCCCAGTCCGTAGTCCTTGCGATGGCCACAGATGCTCGATTCTCGGACATGCACGGGCTCGTGATGTCCCCGTATCCGATGGAAGGCACGGGTTCGCTCTTCGTTGAGCTGGTAGACACGCCGTTTGCCGGGGCAACCTTCGAGCTGAGCTCTGGTGCCGGGGAGCCGTTCTACTGGGACGAGGACAAGAACTGGGACGCCGAGCTCAGCGCCACGACATCCACTGGCGGGGGCGGATTCACCGAGGTCGCTCCTGGCGAATACCAAATCGAAATCGGCGGCACCGCGACAAACTGCGTCTTGACGCCTCGAGGTTGGCCTGGCGACAGCGCGAACACCGTTCGGGTTCCGGTGCGAGAGGGGTACCTCACCAGGGTCATGGTGATCTGTGAGGAAGTCCCCCGCTAGTCGGGTTCCGACGCTCACACGGGCCGCGTCGCTTCTCGCGCCTCGGCAGTTCGTTCGAGTTGCGCGAGGCAGCGACCGGTCCGGGTGAGCATCGATCGGCATTGGTTTGCTGTTCGGAGGTTGTCATGAGAAGCGCGTTTGCATCGATCTTCGTTCTCGTGGCCGTTCCGTTGCTCGGTTGCAGCGATGGCACGGGCAGCGGCGAGAGTCGGTACGCCGACGAGACCCTCTGGCTTTGTCGTCCAGGGATCGCTGGCGACCAATGTGCATTGGCGGACCTGTCCATGACGGAGATCCACGCAAACGGTACAACCGTGGTTTCCGACGGGCCCGCGAGCGATCCAGACGCGTCGATCGATTGCTTCGTGGTCTACGAGACCGTCGACTTCAACTTGAGTCCTGGAAACACGATCGACCCTTCACCCACGGACGGGGCCGTGCTCGAGGCGCTTGGCAGGAATGGCGCTCGCTTTCGAGGCACATGCCGGATCTATGCGCCCCTCTACCGGCAGATGACCCTCGGCACCTACTACGAGGACGACGCCTGGGAGGCCTCCCCGTTTTTCGAGACCGCGTACGAAGACATCTCTGACGCCTTCGACTACTACATGCGCAACCACAACCGCGGCCGAGACCTCGTATTGATTGGGCACTCCCAAGGAGCGCACGTTCTCACGCGTCTGCTGGAGGAGCGATTCGAAAGCGATGAAGCTCTGCGAGGGCAGCTGATTTCGGCCTTGCTCATAGGCGCTGGCGGCCGGGTGCATGTGCCCAGAGGTGAATTGCTAGGCGGGAACTTCGAGGTCATCCCCCTGTGTTCAAGTGCAGCAGAGACTGGATGCGTCATCGCCTTCGACAGTCTCGCGTTCCGCACGCCAAGTGCGTTGAACGGCACGGCGCCCAAGGAACTGCCAAACGGAAACGAAGCAGCGTGCGTAAACCCCGCATCCTTCGGCCAAGGCCGGGCTCCGCTCGCCATAGCCGCGTTTGCCCGCAGCAGCGCCTGGTCGCCAAAACAAGTGGCCGACGAGAACGTCAGCACCGGATGGGTGTCCTACCCGCTCGCCTTCAACGCCCTGTGCGCCGGCTTCTTGTGGATAGGAGTGGAAAGCGAAAACGCCCCGTTTACGCCCTTCGAGTTGCAGGAGTACCAGACGCAGGCACTCGAAGCGCGGCTTGGCCAACCGCCATTGGAAGGCGCTGGTTTGCACTGGTCGAATTTCTCGCTGACGAACGCGGATCTGATCCGAATCGTCGAAACGCAAGCAGCGACGCGCGAGTGAACAGCGGTGCCGGGGGGGTTGGGCACTGCGTCTCCAAGTGTGACAGCCCCCCAATACCGCCCCGCCTCCGTCAACAAAGCCAAACCCCCTGTCTCCATCTACATAGGAGAACGGCTCGCGATGCGCGGCACAGCGATTGGGCGGGAGGCAAGACTTAAAGAGCCA
>JBLYYU010000183.1:0-13785 GCA_048550275.1 Polyangiales bacterium | reverse complement strand
TTGCGTGATGATGATATTGTATCCGCCGGCGAGGTAAGCCCAACCGAACTTGTCGGGATTGTTGTGATCATTCGCCGCGTTTATGGCGGCGTACGTCATGCCAGCGCCGCCCGCGAGCCACAGACCCATCCAGGTGTATCGCCAGCGGGTCGCCTGCTTCTTGTTGTCGTCGAGCTTGCCCTCGATGTAACGGATGCGGTAGCGCACCTCGTCATCACTGAGCTCCTCGATGCAACTGTACGCGTCCTGCGCGTTAGCTGCCCGCGGGGGGGTCAAAACGGAGAATGCGAGGGCACAGGTCAGGACCAGTGCGACGCGTTGAATTGCAGAATTCAGGTTTCGATGATGTTCAGCCACAACCTACCCCTGTTCGCCAGGTGGCCGGGATAGTACGCAAAACCTCGTCAGACTGCGATAGTGATTCGCATCGTGAGCCACTTTTTTTCTGGGAGCGGTATTGGTGGGCTGATTGTAGGGATCCAGCACGACTAAACGCGATCTAGGCCGGTCGAGGGACGGCAACGGCCGGCACGGTGGCTCGACGGACCGAGGCGGCGCGTTATGCTGGGGGCGTGGATAGCGTAGTTTTCAAGGTCCTCATTACAGTCGTCGCGCTGTCGGTGCTGATCATCATTCACGAGGGGGGTCACTACCTGGCCGCCCGAGCCTTCGGAATGCGGGTGCTCAAATACAGCATCGGGTTTGGGCCGACTTTGTTCCGCTACCAACCCAAGGGAAGTCCGACGGTGTTTCAGGTCGCTGTCATCCCGTTCCTTGCCTACGTGCAGATCGCCGGCATGAATCCGAACGAGGAGGTCGACCCGGACGACCCCGAGCTCTACCCCAACAAGAGCCTCTTCGCGCGGGCCACGACGATCGCGGCTGGGCCGGTCGCGAACTACCTGACCGCATCGGCCATCGTTTTTGCGCTCGGCGTGAGCAACACCTTGCCTCCGATGCAGCCGGCTGAGCCGATGCAGGTAGGCCACGTGGTGCCCGATTCGCCCGCGGCCGAAGCCGGCATGCTCGAAGGCGACGTCATCGTCATGGCAAACGGCGAGAAGATTCACGACGTGTCCGAGCTGATCGAAGCGACCGCGCCGCGAGCAGGTGAGCCGACGGAGTATGTGGTCGAGCGCGAAGGACAGGTCTTGCCTCCGATTACGATCACCCCGGCGGACAACGGTGGCCGAGGGCAGATCGGCGTGGGTGCGAAGATGATGCGCCTCTACGAGAACCTCGGCGTGTGGGACTCTGCGAAGCTGTCGATCGCCCTGCCCTGGCAGATGACTGTGGCACAGCTCAAGGGCCTTTCGGACATGGTCGAGCGCCGCAGCACCGAAGGCATCGGCGGGCCCGTAATGATGGGCAAAATGGTGGCCGACGCTGCACAGGCCGGGCCCCCCGCGTTCCTGTGGATCTTGATGTTCATCTCCGTGGCTCTCGGCATGTTCAATCTTCTGCCCTTCCCGGCCCTCGATGGCGGGAGGCTGATCTTCCTCGGCTATGAAGCGGTGACCCGTCGACGAGCGAACGAGCAATTCGAAATGGCTGTTCACGCCCTCGGGATCGTCTTCCTGCTCGGCGTGATGATCCTGGTCACG
Organism: Polyangiales bacterium; assembly: GCA_048550275.1. Taxonomy (GTDB): domain Bacteria; phylum Myxococcota_A; class Polyangia; order Polyangiales; family Houyiibacteriaceae; genus SG8-38. Next base: position 12,181 of record JBLYYU010000183.1, on the reverse strand, counting down.
TATCGCGACATCTTCGGCTAGGCGCTTGCCGCCACACGGGGACCGAGTAGCTTCAGCCGATGGGCCCTGATGTAATCGTAGTCGGTGGTGGCCTGATGGGGTGCACCGTAGCCTATCGGCTCGCCAAGGATGGAGCTCGAGTGCTCGTGCTGGAACGAAGCATCCCCGGCGCCGAGGCCTCGTCGGCCGCGGCGGGAATTCTCGGTCCCAGCATGGAATCTTTCGACGACGCTCTGGCGCTTCAGCTCGGACGCAGGAGCAGGGAGCTCCACGCCGAGCTTGCAGACGAGCTCGACGAGCTTCTTGGAGTCGACGTCGGGTTCCGGCGATGCGGGGTCTTGAAGCTCGCCTTCAGCGCCGAAGAGCTCGTAGCGCTCGACACGCAGGCGGCGTCACTCGAGATACACGGCGTTCGCTGTCACCGCTGGAGCCCGGAAGAGCTCCTCCAGGAAGAACCATCAGCGAATCCAGACGCGCTCGGCGCCCTGAGTGTGTCGGAGGATGCGCAAGTCGAGCCACGCAAACTGCTATCGGCGGTAGCACTCGGCGCTGAGCGGGATGGGGTTAGTTTTCGTAGCGGTTCGACGGTTCACTCGATCGAGGTGGAAGCTGGGCGCGCGCGCGGCGTCCAGCTTGGCGACGAATTGATCGAAGCGGACCGGATCGTGGTGGCGGCCGGCAGCTGGACCACCTTGATTCCGGGTCTGCCGTTTGATTCCGACACCATATTCCCGGTGCGCGGCCAGATGATCGCAACCGAGACCCGGCCACCGGTGTTCCGTCGCATCGTGTTCGGCGCCGGCGGCTACGTCGTACCGCGGCCGGACGGACGCGTGCTCTGCGGCTCGACGATGGAGCGGGTCGGGTTCGAGCGCGGAATCACATTCGGAGGCATGGCCGACGTCATCGAAAAGGCCACCACGATCGCACCCGTTCTCCGGACGGCAGCGATCGTCGAGCACTGGTCGAGCTTCCGGCCGGGAACCCCGGACGGCTTGCCCCTGGTCGGCGAGACGAAGCTCGAGAATCTGTTCTTGGCGAGCGGGCACCATCGAAACGGAATCCTTCTCGCTCCGCTGACCGCCGAGCTGATCGCGGACGCGATGGCGGGGAAGCCTGCTTCGCGGCAGTCGGACGCTCTTTCCCCGCATCGCTTCGAAGGCTCCCGCGGATGAGCGCCGTGTCCGAAGAGATGCTCACGGCCAACGGCCTGCGACACCACGTCATTCGCTGGGGACAGCGGCCGATCGACGTCGTTCTCTGTCACGGGTTCCTCGATATCGCCTGGAGCTTCGACGCATTGGCTCGCCAACTGGTGGACGCCGGGCACGGTGTCGCCTCATTCGATTGGCGGGGCCATGGACAAACCGAGTGGATCGGGAAAGGTGGCTACTACCATTTCCCTGACTACGTGCTCGATCTCGCGGAGCTCCTACCACAGCTCAGCGACGGTCCCGTTCACCTCGTCGGGCATTCGATGGGCGGGTCGGCCTGCGTGATGTACGCCGCCGCCCGCTCGGACAGGCTGCGATCCCTCGCGTTGATCGAAGGGATCGGGCCACCGGAGATGGAGCCTCGCGACCCCGCAACGCGTTTGCGCGCTTGGCTCGACGGAGTCGGCAAGGCACGCCGCAAGAACTCCGTCCCGATTGCAGACGCGCAACAAGTATTGAAGCGCATGCGAGTTCAGAACCCGGGGCTTGGAGACGAGCTCGGCATGTTCCTGGCCGCCAAGAGCACCAAGGAAGTGGATGGCGGCCTGCAATGGACCTTCGACCCGCTTCACAAGACCTGGTCGCCGCGCCCGTTCCAAGCTGCGATGTTCAGCGATCTGCTTCAAGCGATCGAGACGCCCACCCTGGTGGTCGCGGGAGAGCACGGCATGCGACTCGCCGACGAGGCGGACCGCGTCGCAAAGATTAAGGATCACCGCTTCGTCGAAATCCCGGGTGTTGGGCACATGATTCACTGGTTTGAGCCCCAGTCGCTCGGCGTCGAGCTCGCCTCGTTCTTCGCCGACCACCGGCCTTGACCACCGGAATGGCTCGTGAAACGCTTTGGACCCATGCAACGAATTTGCTCGTTTTTCTTGCTGATCGGGGCCCTGATTAGCACAGCGGCGCTCGCCGAGGAAGCGCCTCCCAGCTCCGACGCGGCTCGGCGAGCCAAAGTCGTAGCAGCGGTAGGTGCCGAGACGATGACCGTTGGCGAGCTCGAAGATGGAATCAATTCCCGCTCGCCGTACGCACGCAAGCGTTTCACCGACCCCGACGTGCTCGAACAGTATGTCGACGAGCGGGTCAAGAACGCGCTGTTCTATCAAGCCGCCGAGAAGCTCGGCTACGCCGACGAGCCCGTGGTGAGGCAATACTTCGATCAGACTCTCGTCCAGCTCTTTCTGCAGAAAGAGTTCGAAGAGGCGGTCACTCCCGAGAGCGTGCCTCGGGTGGACGTGACGAAGTACTACGAGGCGCATTCGGAGGAGTTCCGTCGCGCGGAGATGCGCCGGGCTCGGCACATTCTGGTCGGAAGCAAAGACGAGGCCGAAGAGGTCCGTAAGCGGGCGGAGTCTTCGGCGGCCGGCACGTTCCGCTCTTTGGCAAAGACGCTCAGCCTCGACACCGAAACGAACATGCGTGGCGGCGACCTGCTCTACTTCGAGAAGGACGGGACGCTGGTCGGCAAGCCCGACAGCGGCAAGGTCAACGAGACACTCGCATCTGCCGCCTTCGAGCTCCGGAAGACCGGAGACATCAGTAAGCCGCTGGACCTGGGGGACGGGAAGTGGAGCGTCCTCGAGCTCACCGGGATTCGACCTGAGAAGGTCCAGACCCTCGAGCAGGCCGACCCGGTGATTCGGCGCAAGCTCTGGCGGGAAGAGCGCGAGGGCGCCATCCAGCAGCTCATCAACGACGTCCGGGCCGAATTGAAGCCGGAGATCTTCCCGGAGAGGATGAACGCCATCGTCCTCACACCCTACGATCAGCCGATCGAGCCTCCGAATCAGTAGAAACGCCGCGTGGCTCTCCGGGCTTGCCAATTTCGCACGCTCCAGCTACTAAATGAACGTTCATTCATTTTGGAGCGAGAGAGCTATGTCGTCTACATTCCAGCCCTTTAAGGAAGAACACCAGATCTTCCGTCAGCAAGTTCGGAGTTTCGTCGAGAACGAGCTCGTACCCAACGTCGACCAGTGGGAAGAGGACAAACTCTTCCCCAACTCGGTCTTCAAGCGAGCAGGCGAGCTCGGCATCACCGGCGCGCACTACCCCGAGGATGTGGGCGGCGGCGGGGGCGACTTCTGGATGAGCGTCGTGAAGGCGGAAGAGCTCGCACGCTGTGGTTCCGCTGGCGTCACGATGGGCCTCCTGGTGCAGGCCGACATGGCCACCCCGGTGATCAACGACCTGGGCTCCAAGGAAGTGAAGGACGAGTTCCTCGCGCCGGCGATCGCAGGCGACAAGATCGCCGCACTCGGGGTCAGCGAACCGGGCGCCGGCTCCGATGTGGCCGGGCTTCGAACGACGGCACGCCTGGTCGGTGACGAGTACGTGATCAACGGCTCGAAGACCTACATCACCAACGGCACGCGCGCCGACTTCGTGACGCTCATGGTCAAGACGGACAGCGATGCCGGCCATAGCGGCATCTCGATCATCGTCTGCCCCACCGACGTGAAGGGCTACAGCGTCTCGAAGAAGCTCGAGAAGGCCGGGAATTGGGCGAGCGACACGGCCGAGCTTTTCTTCGAGGACGTCCGCGTTCCGAAGCGCTACCTACTCGGGCAAGAAGGCATGGGATTCGTGTATCTGATGCAGAACTTCCAGTCGGAGAGATTGGTCGGCTGCGTGAGCGGACTCGAAGGATCGAAGCTCGCACTCGATCGTTCGGTCCAGTACGGACGAGAGCGCATGGCGTTCGGGAAGCCTCTAATCAAGCGAGAGTACTGGCAGCAAAAGTTCGTCGACCTCTACACGAAGTATGAAGCCGGCAAGGCGCTGACCTACAACGCCTGCGCTGCGTACAACGAAGACAAGTTCGTCAACGAGGGCATGCTCTCGATGGAGACCACGCGCATCGTGTCGATGTCGAAGGCCTACATCGGCGACGTGACGGCCGAGATCATGGACCAATGCCTCCAGTTTCACGGCGGTATGGGCTACCTCGAAGATCTCTGGGTTGCCCGTGCCTGGCGCGACGCGCGCCTCTTCCGCATCGGCGGCGGCGCCACCGAAGTCATGCGCTACGCGACCGCGAAGATCATGGGGCTCTGAGGGGTCAGGTCGGACGCAGGGATTCGTGGGTTCGTTGACGCTCGGCCGAGAACAGCTCAATCTCGGGCTATGCGTTGGCTTCTTCTGATTGGACTACTGCTCTCGGGGTGCAGTGACTCTCCGCCTCCGACCTACGGGGGTGGCGCGGGCGCGGTTCCCGGTGGCTCCATCCCCGATCCCGGCGGCACCGGCGGAAATGGTGGGGCGGGCGGATCTGGCGGCGAGGGTGGCGACGGTGGTTCGATGGGCGCGTGTGACAACGCGACCGATATCGGCGCGATGGAAGCTGCTGGAGAGAGCCTCCGAGACGTCGCGCGAAGCTGCGGCCTGCCGAACAACATGTCGTCGTTTTGCGCAAGCCTGATCGGAACCGGCGGCCTGTATGAAGAGTGCATCTCCGACTGCGTCGAGGAGAGTGTCCCGGGCCTCTCGACCGAATGCGCAGCTTGCTATGGAGCCCTCGAACGATGTGGGCTCGCCTCGCTTTGTCGCACCAGCTGTCAGCTCAACAATTGCAGCAGCCTCTGTCTCGACTGCCTGAACCGGGGCGGCTGCATCGAAGAATACGAAACCTGCCGGGGCCTGCCCGGCGACAGCTGCCCCAAATAGACCGCAACCGTGCTGACGCCGCGAGACCCTAAGGCTCGCCGATCGCCTCTTGCACCTTCTCCCAGGGGTCGGTCGTGCCGATCACGTCGACGATCATCACGGCTTCTGCTGCCGAGATGTTGTCCTGCTTCGGGCTGCTGATATCGAGCCAGCCGGCGATGCGACGTGCGATCGCGAGGCGGGTGGCGAGCTCGACGCGGGCGCGAGCCAGACTGCCGAAGCGCGTCCAGCGCAGCGACCAAATTTCGTCGGCCATCCAATCGCCGAAGACTTTGTTCGGTGAGACCGGGTCGGTAACCCGCTCTCCGGCGCGCTCGAAGGCGTCCGCCCAGGGCCGACCCTGCTCGGTCGGTTCACGGCGGTCGACCAAGAACCCTATCGCGTCTCCGAAGCGGCGGGCCGCGAATGCCGCGCGCGCCGTGCCGTGAAAATCCAGCATTTCGTCGGCGACTTCCGTCCAGCTCATACCATCGAGACTCGGGAAGGGCTGCGCGTCCAGCACGGACATGAGGTTCGTTCCTTCGAGCAGGGCGCTGATGAGGCCGGCTTCGCGCTCGGCGTACTCGGCAAAGGAAAGCGACTCAATTTGAGACCAAGCAACTTCGTCGAGGACGGCGTGCTCGGGCTTCAACTCGCCATTGACGTCCAGCAAGCAGGGACGCGCCTCTTCCGCACTGACTGGAGGTAGTGGGCCGAGCGTCCGGCAGGTGCAGCGGTGCTGGGTCGAGATCCGTCCGCCAAGTGGAGTGGCCGTAAGCGCGTACGGGAATTGAATGCAGGGCGTCGGTTTCATCTCGGGGCCGAGCTGCGAGTGAATCGCGCAGCCCTGTTCACTCCAGAAGACACAGCGACCAGTGTCGCTCCGCATCATCAGCACCGCGGCGTCCTCGCCCTCGTGTCGGTCGATCGCGTCCTCGGAAATGATGGAGAGCATCGCGCAGTCGTCGTCGCTCAGCGCCCCGACCGCATGTATGTCGCTACAGCACAGGCCGTCGCCCACGCAGTCGAATCGAGCGCCGGGGCGAACCAAGAGCGGCTCTCGCCTGGCAAGGACGGTCATGAGCTCGCCAGACTTGGTTCGGGGGCGAGGTAGAGCAGCTCCATCCCCGGCATGACGAGCGCGTCGCTGTCAGGGTTCACCTGCTCTCGGCCCGTCTCGGGGTCTCGGAACCCGATCACCATGCAACCGTTTGCGGCCCGAACGTGTTCGCTCACCGAATCGAAGCTAGCCGGCGCTAAGATGCCTTCGGGCATGCGGCCGACGTAAAGATTCTGGTTTCCAGCGAAGACCATCCGGCTGGTTGCGTCCGCCACGCCGGGATAGACGACCGTGTGCGCCAGCAAGGAGTACCCGACCCGCCTCGTCTCGATCACCTCGTCGCTGCCGGCTGCCCGCGCGTGCCCCACATTCTCGGAGTCGAGGATCTCGGCGATGATCCGCACCGGCTTCTTTCGTTTCTGCGCCGCCGGACTCTTGGTCAAAGCGGATCGAATGGTGAACACGGTGAGGATGGTCGTCGCGTCCGCCTGCTGGGGCTTGATGCGCCTCGACCCAATGACAATCACCGTCGATGCATGGGTAATTCGCGCCTTGTCGAGCTCGCTCTCCTTCGTCGGATCGCCTTGGACCCACAAGAACTCCGGGGCCAGCTCTCTCGGACGCTCGTAAGGACCGAAAAGAACCACCCGTTGCTCTTCGAAGTCGATCTCCGTACTGAGCACATCGAGCAACATGCCGCTGCCCATCTCGTAGCCGCATACCACGATGTGATTGACGTAACCGCTCATTCGAAACTGCTCCTCTCGGATGCTTAGAACCGCGTGCAGAAGGCTGTGGCCGATGATGCCCGCAAAAAGAGCCAGAGTGAACAGCCCACCGACCATCATTGCGCCGCCGATGACTCGGCCGAGCGTCGTAACGGGAGTGATGTCGCCAAAACCAACGGTCGTGATCGTGACTAGTGCCCACCAGAGCCCGTCGCCGATGCTGCTGATGTCGGGATTGGCGTTTCGTTCGACCAGAAAGAGGCTGATCCCCCCGAGGATCGTCTCGACGCCTAGGACCGAGAACGCAAAGGTGAAGAGAAGCCGGTCCTCTTCGAAGGCGTGCATCAAGCCCTGAAACGGGTTCGCGTAGCGAAAGAACTTCCGCGTTCGAAGAAGGCGCAAGAGCCGCAGTGCGCGCAGGCCGCGAAGCGCCGGGACCAGGGCGAGCACCGTGAGGATGTCGATGAGCATCATCGGCGTGAGCGCGAAGCGAATTCGCGAGAACACCTCCGTCCTCAATCGCCCGAGAGGCGGCTGATTGAACACCTCGAGCGCCGGCGGGTGATAGGTCAGAATCCGCAGGCTGACCTCGATCGCGAATGACCAGAGAAGAACACGGTCGATCTGCTGGAGGATCTGATCGCCTCGCGACCCGTCTGGGAAGAAGGGCTCGGCCACCAGGACGGCAATCGACAGCAGGATCAGGACCCATACGGCGGACTCGACCACCCGATACACATGAGTGCGCGGTTCGTGAAACGCAGCATGCAGGTAATCACGCGCGGTCATGCGTCGCGAGCATCAATCGATGGGAAGTCGGTGTCAACCACTGCGAAAGCGGCCGGACACCCTACTCCGCGGCCACCGGCGTCTGCTCGACCTCGTTGAGCTCGATCGCGTCGGCCAAGATTTCGGCGATATCGCGCTGGGCGATCTCGTCTTCTTTTTCTTCGTCCTTGAGCCCGTCGGTGAGCATGGTCATGCAGAACGGGCAGCCGGTTGCTATTGTGGTCGCGCCGGTGTCGAGGAGCTGCAGCGTTCGCTTGTTGTTCACGCGCTCGCCGTGCTCTTCCATGAACATCTGGGCGCCTCCGGCTCCGCAGCAGAGGCCCTTCTTCTTGGTCCAGTATGGAACCTCAGTGAGCTCGAGGCCTTCGATCGCCTCCAGGATCTGGCGAGGCGAATCGTAGATCTGATTGTATCGGCCGAGGTAGCAGCTGTCGTGGTAGACGACTTTGCCCTTCACTGCCCGCGAGGGAACGAGCTTGCCCGCGACGAGCAGACCGTTGAGGAAGTCGCTGTGGTGGACGACGTCGTACTTGCCGCCGAAGTCGCTGTATTCGTTGGCGAGTGTGTTGAAGCAATGCGGGCAGGCGGTGATGATTGTCTTCTTCGATGCTTCGTAGCCGTCCAGCGTCTCGATGTTCTGCTCGGCTAGCATCTGGAAGAGGTACTCATTGCCGGCTCGGCGCGCAGGGTCGCCAGTGCAGGTTTCTTCGGTTCCGAGAATCGCGAAGTCCACGCGCGCCTTCTTGAGAAGCTTGGACACGGCGCGAGCAACCTTCTTGGCGCGATCGTCGTAGCTGGCGGCGCAGCCCACCCAGTAGAGGACCTCGGCATCGGGCTTGTCGCTCAGCGTCGGAATGTCGAGCCCGTCCGCCCAATCGCCACGGTCCATCGCGGACAGGTTCCACGGGTTCCCGTTGGTTTCGATGCCGTTGAACGCTCCCTGGAGCTCGCCCGGGAACTCGTTCTTCATCATGACTTCTTCGCGCCGCATACCGACGATCTTGTCGACGTAGGAAATCATCACGGGGCACTGCTCTTCGCAGGCGCGGCAGGAGGTGCAGCCCCAAATCACATCCGGATGGAGGATGTTGGGTACGAGGTCGACCACGGTCTTGCCGACGAAGTACCCGCCCTCTGGCGCAGCCGGGAAAGTGTGAATCGGCTCTTCACCGCTACTGGCTTCGGGTTCCGCCGCCGGCGTATCCGAAGGCTCCGCGACCAACGCGTCCTTGCCGAACATGGCGTCTTCGGTGGCATAGAGGTGATCGCGAATCGCCAGCGTGAGGTGCTTGGGCGATAGCTTCTTGCCGGTGATGTACGCCGGACAGTTGTCACTGCAGCGCCCGCACTCCGTGCAGGTGTACAGGTCCATGATGTGCTTGTACGTGAGGTCGCTGAGCTGATTGATGCCGAGCGACTCTTCCCGCTCCACCTTGCCTTCGAGATCCTCGACCTTTGGAAGGGCATTCGGCCTGCGCTCGTAGGCGAACACGTTCGGAATGACCGTGAGCACATGGAAGTGCTTGGAGAACGGAAGGATATTCAGGAAGATCAGCACGAATGCGGAGTGCCACCAGAAACCCGTGTGCTGGAACGCCTTGACCAGAGTGTCGCTGTCGACGCCCGAAAGGAGCTGCGCAACCGCGCCGCCGAAGGGCTCCCACCAGCCAGAGTGAATCGGCTCACCATATGCGCGCGAGTCGAGTACGAGGGAGGAGCCCACGTAGAGGAAGTCTGCCGCCATCATCGTGATGATGATGAAGAGGATGAGAATCGGCTCGGTGAAGATGTAGCGATTGGCGTGGTGGCCGAGCGTCATGCGGGGCTTGTCTTTGACCGCTTTGGGGTCGCCGCTGTCCTGACCCCGCTTCACCCAGCGCAGGTACAGGAAGAGAATCGAGCCTACGATAGCGGCGAAGGCCGCCAGCTCTTTCACCAACGAGTACAGCTTCCCAAAGATGTGGTCGGTGCTGAGCAGCCCCCAGAAATCGAAGCTGGGGTCGAAGCCGCGGCCCCAGAGCATGAGGCTGTTGAGAAGCAGAACCTGGAAGGCAACGAAGATACCGACGTGAGCGAAGCCCGCCATCGTGTAGTTGGGCATCCTCTTCTGCCCAAAGGCGTAAACCATGAGGGTCTTGACCCGGTCGCCGATTTGTTCGCCGTCCCAGGCGAACCTCGGGTCCGGCACACCGATTTTCACCTGCCTCAGCCGCCGAAACGCCGACCACGAGAAAAACCCGAGCGTGCTCACCAGCAGCAACGTCATCCAAATCGGACCCATTGTCTTCTCCCTGACTTCGAACGCGAAAACGGCGCGAATTCAGGCTCGCGCTGGGCGAAGATGTAGGGGTGTGGCGCATCGAAGTCAAACGCCAGGACCTCCCCCGCATCGAGCCTCCAATCGCCACTTCCGGTATGATTCCGGGGTGGGTCGCTGGGCTTCTATATTTCTGCTGGGGGTCGCTGCGTGCGCGTCCCCGTCGCTGCGGACGGTGCCCCGGGTCGTCGACGGTGAGGTCGAAATGGGACCCTTCGTTTCACCTTACGCGTACGAGTGGTTCATCGAGGGCGAGGCATCGGCTTCGATGGGTAGGCACGATGAAGCCGCGATCGCATTCGAGAACGCCACCGCGGCCCCCGCAGATGACGAGCTCCTGCTCACGCGCCTAGCCGAGGAGTACGAGCTCAGCGGGGCCTCGAGACGCGCGGATCGGACGCTAGCGATCGCGCGCCGCTCACACCCTCGATCGCCGCGTGTCGCGCTGACCCAAGGACGCTTGGCTCAACACCGGGGAGCGAACGACGAAGCTTTGGCGAGCTACGCCCACGCGGCTGAGCTCGCGCCGCGCTGGGACGAACCCGTGCTCGCGACGGCTCAAGCTCTCCAGGCCACGAGGCAAACCGAGCGCGCGGTCGCCGTTCTCTTCGACTATGTCGCGACGGACGACGGCGGCCGTTCCGAACGCGCGCGAAGCATGCTCCTCGGACTCCTCGAGCGGACCGGAGACGCGGAAACCCTGCTGCAGGTCTCGTCCTTGAAATCCACGGTGGGGAACGCGACCGGCGCGCGTGCCGCCGCAGAGCTTGCGCTCCGCACAGGCCAACCGAGGCTAGCGGCGCGGCTCCTCGCGAAAACCATGAACAGTCCCACCGACGTCACGCTCTGGCTGCGGGCAGCGCTGGCGAGCGGCGATCGCGAAAAGGTCGCTGAGCTGCTCGAGGGCCCGGAAGGCGCGCAGCTTGCAGGGCTCGTCGAACGGATTGATCTCCTGCTGCGGCTCGGCAAGGACGAGAGCGCACTCGCCTTGCTCGACGAGACGGAGAGGAGCCCGACGATCGACTACGTGAAGGGGCGTGCGCTCTCGGCAGGAGGCGACTATGTCGGCGCCGCATCGGTCTTGGCCGAAGTTCCGCTTGGCGTCGCTCGCTTCGAAGAAGCTCGGCTCGCTTTCGCCGACTGTTCGGCCGCTCTCGGTAGACCAGGCGCGGCGGCTGAAGCTCTGAGCCAGGCGCCCCACGGCTCGCTTGCGTTACGGAAGGCTCTTGCAGAGATCTACGTGAAGCAAGGAGTGCCCAAGAACGGCCTTCGCCTCTTGGACCCGAAGCGTGACCGGGAGCGCGCGGCGCTCGCTTTGCTTTTTGAACGAGCCGGGCGCTTCGAGGAAGCCGCGGCCTACTATGCGGCTGCGAAAACGGACTCTTCAGACGATCCTGGGATCCGAGCCAGGGCCTCCGCCGAGCAGCTGGCCTCGCGAGGGAACGTTCGCGCCGCAATCGCGGTCCTCGAACGCCTCGCCGAAACCGCACCCGACGATCTCTACTCGCGGGTCCGCCTCGTGGAGCTGCTCGTTGCCGACTACCAATCCGAAGCTGCGGAAAAGCGCGGCCGTCCGACGCTGGAATTGATCGACGAACCGATCCTTCGATCGCACCTCGTCGACATACTGGTAGGGGCCGTCGTTCCGGCTCGATGAGCGTCGTTCAGTACTCGCCGAACAGATCTTGAATCCGTACGTCGAGCGCCGTGGCGATCTTGTAGAGCGAGCTGATCGATGCGCTCGATTCGGCCCGCTCGATCTGCGAGAGCAACGAAACGCTCAAGCCCGTGCGCCGAGCCATCTGCTTCAGCGTCAGGCCGCGATCTTTACGAAGCCCACGAATCGTTTCGCCGATGACGCGGTGAAGGTTCTCTTCGGGAGTGCGGAGCAGCCCCTTCTTGCGCATGACGCGATCGAGCACCTCGCGGAACTCGTCCGGGTTGAACGGCTTCTTCAAATAGTCGACCGCATCGAGCTTCATCGACTGCACGGCCGTATCGAGCGACGGATATCCCGTGAAGATGACGACGGCCACATCGCTGTCGACCCGACGAATTTGCTCGAGGACTTCAACTCCCCCGAGACCCGGCATCATCAAGTCGAGCACGACCAAATGGTACCCGCCCTCTTTGACCTCGGCGGGCGCGTCTTTGGGGTTGGCAAGCGTGGTGACCTCGAAGCCGTCCTTTGTCAGGAACGTCTCCATGAACTCCAAAATCGCCTGGTCGTCATCGACGACGAGAACTCTTACCGGTGGTAACGCCTTTGCCATCCTGCCTCCGCTGCAATTGTAATTGCAGTGTTCAATTCTAGTCGGGGCGAGAGGATTCGAACCTCCGACCTCACGGTCCCGAACCGTGCGCGCTACCAAGCTGCGCTACGCCCCGTATTTCAAGCTCGGCGGAATCTAGCGTTATCGTCGAG
>JBLYYU010000182.1:0-8472 GCA_048550275.1 Polyangiales bacterium | reverse complement strand
TCTCGTCCAGCTTCGGACACTAAGCGCCTCTCGGTAGAGGAACGTGCAAAGCGCGTTTCAACTATGCCACCACGTTCCCATCTAAGTCAGACGTTTACGGTATCATCGACGGGGTCCCGGGCAAACGCCCGGTTCGCCAGGAGTTTTCCTGCGCTTCCTGGGACGAAGTTCGAATACGAGTGCATCTTCATCCGGGGTGGCGGCGCAAAGAACCAGCATACTGACCGGATACGGCAAAGAAGGTTGGGAGCTCGTCTCCACACTGGTGCCGGCACTACATGAAGCGGGTTCTTCTTTCGCTTGGCAACGACCCGCGTCGTTTGGCGGTCGGGATTGCCAGGGTCTAGGCTGAAGCACATGGGGGGAGCCGGAATCCGAGGTGTGTGCCTGGCCGCAGCGATCCTAGTCGCGGCTTGTGGCTCCAAGCAATCGACGGGCAGCACGGCTCCCAATGCAGAAGCGGGTGTGCCGGAGGAGCCTGCAACAATCGCCGTCTCGGAGAGCCCGCCCGTCGCACTGAAGCCCGAGGATGAGGAGCTCGACGAGGACGAGTCTGACCAGGATGAAGAGCTCGAGCGTGACGTGAAGATGATGTCTTACGAAGAAGCGATGACGCTTCCGGTCGAAATCGGCGACGCAAGCGTGAACGGCGGCGAAACCCAGCTCAGCGGTGACGAGATCGCGCGCATCATGGACGGGCACCTCGACGGGATGTACGACGAGTGCATTGAAAAGGAGCTTCGCCGGGGAAACGAGCTCCGTGCCGTCACGATCGATCTCGCGATCCGCGGGAAGGACGGAATGGTGCTCGGCACTACGATCGACCCGGGCCGCAAGCGTTTCAGAAAGTGCCTCGAGAACTACCTCGAAGACGTGCGCTTTCCGACCTTCGCGTCAGCCCGGATGGGCGCTCGCTACCGGTTCCACACCGACTGAGCTCCGCTCGGGGAGCGATCTCGCACCGATACTGCTCCGCGCCAACCCGGTGACGCCGTACATCAGGGATCAGCGCAGCGCTGGCTGACAGTCGACCGCCGTCGTCGACGTCGCTGCCGGATTCATTCCGTCGCAGCCCTCCGGCTCAAACCCATCGTCCGATACTGAAACAGTCACGGAGCAAGGCGCCGCCTGATCGCATCGTACGGTCGTGCTGCTCTCACCTGTCTCTGCGTCCGCGGTCCGCAGGGGATCGGCGACCTCACCGCAATCCGAAGTCACGAGGACATCGATTGCGTCGCCGTCCAGATCGAGAACACGAGTGTCGACGTCGACGAGGTTACCGACCGACTGCGAGAGCGGGCTCACAAGAACGCTGGTGTAGAACGGGCACCGGTTTTCCGGCATGCCGCCAGCGCCAGCCACGCCCCCTTGACCACCAACGCCCCCTTGACCACCTGCGCCCCCTTGACCGCCAACGCCGGCCGAACCGCCAGCGCCGGCCGAACCACCTGCGCCCCCTTGACCGCCAACGCCGGCCGAACCACCTGCGCCTCCTTGACCTCCAGCACCGGCGATGCCGCCAGCTCCGCCGGCGCCGCCTTCGCCACCCACACCTGCGCCGCCCCCGAAGCCGCCCATGCCGCCCATGCCGCCGGCTCCATCACCACCTCCGCATCCACGGCACCCCGACATGACGAAGGCGAGAGTCAGAAGCACGAACGAGGTCTTGTTCACATGGGATCCCTAGGAGACACGATGCACCTCCGCAAGCATTCTGATCTCCAGCGACGCGACCCGGGATGGGCGTGTATGCTGTGACGATCGGCGACTCTACCCACGGCGAGATTCCATGAGGGCCATACTCGATAAGCTCGCGGACCGTCTACTCGCACGGCTCGGTCTTGGGCTGAATTTCTCGGTAGACCTGCGTGAGAGCTTCTTCAGTGAGATCAACAGGGCTCTGTACCTGGGCGCCCGACCGAACCAAGAGCGCGTTCAGGAGCTGAAAGGGGCCGGGGTCACCCATGTGGTGAGCTGCCTGATGGAGGATGACCGTTCGCAGATGGCGTTCCTACAGCAGGACTTTCATCATCTGTTTCTCGGTGTCCACGATGGAATGCATCAGAATATCGCAGAGACGTTTTCGCAGTTCTTCGACTTCGCAGAGGCTGCGACGAACAGCGATGCGAACGCCAAGCTCTTTGTCCATTGCGAAGTCGGCGTCAGCCGATCCGCAACCCTAGTAATCGCCTTGCTGATGAAGACGGAGACCATGAGTTTCTTCGATGCCCTCTGTCGAGTTCGATCGAAGCGCTTTCAAGTCCTTCCCAATATCGGCTTCGCGTCTCAGCTCCAGCGACTGGAGCATGAGTTGCAACCGAGTTCAGTGGCCAGCGTCCCCTCGTCGTTGGCTCAGTATCTTCACCAAGTATGTAACGCCCCGGTGGAGATCGAGGTCCTTCAATCCGCGCTGGAACGGCACGGCTACGACGCCCCGGCGGCGCTCCGGACGATTTTTGGTGGCGAGATTCCGCGGGTCGTCCAAGGCGTCCGCTCGTAGCCGCTATGAAATAGAGGCGACCCGAACGAGGTAGTCGGCCATGGGGTCGGATGCTTCCACGACCAACATCGCCTGATGGATGTAGCTTGCAAGAACGTAGGGATGAGAACGGCGCTCAGTCATACGTAGTTGTCTTTCGAGAAGACGCGCCACTCATTTGCAGAACGACGCCCTGCTAGGTTCGCGCTCATTCGTCACGTGTCGGCGGCCATAAGAGAAGCCCCCGCGAGGCCTGGGGACACTCCTCGCGGGGGCTTGGTGACGCGGAACGGACACCACCGCGTTTTAAGCTAAGCATCGCCGCAGCATTTCGTGTGCGACTCGGCCGGTGCAAAAGCACGATGCATGCCAAGCGCGTCGAGACTGCAAATCGCAACCAAAGCTGCGCGTACGCCCGTGGGGACTAGGACAGGTCTGTCGCAGTCCACGCACAAGTCTTCGGTGTGACTATCCGAATCGCGCCGAGAAAGGTCGCAAAACGAGCCCTCCCGGGCCTGCGTTCGGCCGTCATCCGTCGGCGGCCACCACCGGCGAGCTCATTGGGAGAAGGCAGCGAGCGGTCTTTTTGTGAATTTGGATGAAGGGTCGCGCGTGGATTCTTTCTACTTAACCGCGCCCGAGCGCGCGTGATAGTGAATCGTATGCGCCGATCGTTTTCGCTCGCCACCTCGCTCTCGGTGGTTCTCTTTCTCGGTTGCAGCACCAGCAGTAGCTCGACCCAAGGGGCGACTACAGGAGGTGCGGAAGCCGCGACCATTTCAGTAAGCGCTCCACCCGCAACGGCGGCCGGCAGCTCAGCGTCAGCGCCCCGCCCGAGGGCGCCGGCCAGCGTTCGAATGGGCAAGTCCGTTCCACACGATGGCTGCCGAGAGCTTGGGCCCGTCACGGGGAAGGGTGGCGGCGGCGACTACACGCGCACAAGCAGAAAGCTCGAAAAGGCGCAGCTTCAACTCAGAACGAAGGCCGCCGCGATGGGCGGGGATTTCGTCGTCATGGATATCGCCGCCCACGACTACATTGCGGTCACCATCACCGGGCGTGCGTTTGACTGCTCGCAAGCACCTGCGGCCGCGCCGGTACCCGTTACCATCGTGGAGGCGCCGTCCGCCGAAAAGCCGGTCGAAGAGCGCCTTCGAAAGCTAGATGAGCTCAAGGCATCGGGCCTCATTTCGGACGAAGAGTACGCAGAGCGCCGCCAAGCAATTCTCGACTCGATTTGAACCCGGCAGACCTGGGTGAGTTCGCAGTACTATCCTACTCCGCGATACGGCTCTCGCCCATCAGAACCGGACCGGCATCACGGACGAGCGCGGGTGAAGTAGTAGTGCTCGACCGGGTAGACCACAGGTTTGCCTTCCGCGTCGAGGCAAGGACGAGCGATCCCAGACGACAAACCCGAACGGCGGCGGGTTCTGCCTGCGACCGCCTTGAAGGTGGGGCCGCTGTTCACTTCGTCGCACGCAAGGCAGGCGTTCAAGCTCCCGTCGGGCAGCTTATGCTTCGTGGGGGCTGTGGCGGCGCAGGTCCCCATGCACTTCGAGCGCGTGTTTTCGATGTTGAAGCTCCAAATTTGGGCGCAAGCATCGGTGAAGCCGAGGTTCTTCAGGCAAGTGAATTGCGTCTTGTCCCCGAACATCCCTCGCATGCCGCACAGGCGTCCGGCGCGGTTGAGGTCTCTTCGTTCGATGTAGGTGGCGAGGTCTTGAAACGAAGAGCAGGCCCCGCAGCCGCCGCGATGGGTCACCTGACCGCCCGCGGCGCGCGCTGCTCGTGCTGTCGGGAACGTTTTGAGCCGGTAGGTGCGTGCTGCTGGGCGCGTGTCGACGGGGATGGCAGCGCAGTACGCCGGAGAGTCGTCGTCCTCCTGGGGTGTTTCGTCGAAAGGATTGGTCGGCAGCAGAGGCGCCGGGTTCAGGAGCCTCCAGCTCCGTAGTGCGTGAGCTTGCTGCTCTTCGTACTCGGGCTCTGAAAACTCGTAGCGACCGCACTTGCATGAGGGAGCACACCTCGGGTCCGAGTCGGATTGTGCCTCCGCGGAGCAGAAAAGCGTCGCGCACGCTTGGTTGGCTTCGCTCACGTGGCCAGGAGTACCCGGAGGGGCGCCGCCCCTCACTCCGCAACCGGCGGACAGCGCCGAAGCTGTGGTGAACAGGCACAGCGCCATGGCTCGAGCCATGGCCTTGCGCTCTTGGCCAGTAATCCGTCTGACAAACATGCTCGATTTTCCTGGTGCTTCGTTCGCGACGCAAGTGGAGAACCTACGGCGACCTCCAGCGCAACAGAGCGGGTAACGTGCTGCTACCGCTTGGAGGAACGATCGCCGGACTCAGTTTCGTCGGCATGCTCACGTCGGGCGTCATGCTCGGGGTCTCCAACGAGCGAAAGCGTGAGATCGAGCGCGACATTCGCCGCAGTCGGTACAGCCGTCTCCTTCGGTGGGATATCCCCTCTGGAGCTCTGGTGTTCTAGTCCCGGGTGCTGGCTTCCGGCGCCGAGGCGCGGCTCGCTTTCTCGCGGGCCTCCAAGGCCAAGTCCCTGACCTTGGAGATGTCTTCATCTGAGAACACGCCATTCACGCCTGAAATCGCGGCCAGCCGCATGCCGTGCTTCAAGCCCAGCTTATAGATCTCATGCACCTTTTCCCACTCGATGGTCCGGCCGAGGGTGAAGTTTTCGAACCGACCCTCCAGAGTGAGCACGATGGTCTCGGCAAGGCATGCGTAGACCACATTGGAATCTTCGAAGCCGATTTGCTTCATGCGCACTTCGCCGGGCAGGTACACCTCGCCCGATTCGATGACCAGGACATCCGGACGCTTGGCCACCTCTTCGGCGGGTAGGTCGAGCGGCCGCGCGACGTCGGTGATCACACAGCCTGGCTTCACCTTCATGATGTCGAGGATCTTCTTGCCAGCCCCGGAGGTCGCAGTGACGATCATGTCCATTTCGCCAATGCTGCGGTCGCTGTCTGCATACGATGCGAGTACCAGCTTCACCCCGGGCGACTCTCTGAGGATCGACTCCTCCAGCACCAGCAGTTTCGCCGATTCCGGTGACACGAGGTGTACTTCCTCCGCTGTCCGGGCCAGCAGCCTCGAGCAGGCCGAGCCGATTGCACCGGTGGCGCCGACCACCATCGCCTTTCCCTTGATTCGTTCGCCTTTTTCGAGCTCGACGAAGCCCAGCCTGGCGGCCGCGTCATGGGCTGCCCACAGGGCGCCGGAAGCGCTGTAGCTGTTTCCGGTGGTGATCGGCAGGGGGGCGCGCTTGGCCACCGTCACCCCCGCGTCGCCGACGACTTTGGTGAAGGCTCCGAGACCCATGATCTGTGCGCCCATCTTCTTGGCCATGTCCGCGGCCGCCAGCAGTTGGCGATACGTGAACTCGGGGCTGTGAGCCATGATCTGTTTGGGCGTGCCCCCGACGAAAATCAGCCAACCTTTGGCTTCCACCCCAGAGGGAGACCGAATGCCTTCTACTTCCGAGTAGACCATCGGCGGTGTGTGAGCGACGGCCTTTTCTACGGCGTTCATCACCGCCGGCGGCGAGACTTTCGATAGTATCTCGAGCGGCTTCACGTTCGTTAAGTATTTCTGTGAGAGCGGGTGGATCACGAAGGCGAAGCGGTTGATCTGTTTCTTGCCCTCGATCGGAAAGAGGATCCGCGGCTTGAGATCCAGGTCGGTAAATATCTCGAGGTAGTCGTCGTGCGCGATCTGCTTCGCAGGCTTGCCAAGGGCCGCCAGAATCATCGCCTCTATGAGATTCAAGCCTACCGTCTGCTCGAATAGCTGGATGCTGGCGTCGATCACGACTCGAACCCCTCGTTCCTTGAGGGCCTCCTGCCGGTCGGGTGAAATCGTCGCCGTCAGCACGACCTTCCCGTCCAGTTCCTCCGGGCCGTATCGCTCCAACTGATGGTAGGAGCCGACGATGACATCGGCATCCTTTACCGCTTTCTTCAGCAGCGCCTTGTTCAGAAG
Source organism: Polyangiales bacterium (assembly GCA_048550275.1). Classification (GTDB taxonomy): domain Bacteria; phylum Myxococcota_A; class Polyangia; order Polyangiales; family Houyiibacteriaceae; genus SG8-38. Next base: position 1,989 of record JBLYYU010000182.1, on the reverse strand, counting down.
CTTCCCGGGCCCCAACGACGGCAGCAAGCCGCCTTCGGGACCGAATCGCAGCGCCGGGTCGCTTGCCGCGGCGTACATCTCCAGGGCTTTCAATGAATGGAGGAGGCCCGGGGCGCCGAACTGGAGAACGGGATCCGCAAAGGACAGGTTCTCCGTGAATTCGCCCATGACGGACGCCAATCGGTAGTTGGTCGTGCCCGAGAAGAACAACACTTTGGCGTTGTTGAAGTAATTGCCGAGCTGGAGCTGGGCCGAGCGCAACGACCACTCCTGCACAATCTCCCGCAGTCGCGCGCCCGTGGTCACCAGCGTGTCACCCGCCAGTCTTTCGAGCTTCGCGGTATCGCGCTGATGAAAATGATGGGTTCCTACCCAGTAGTGATCGTGCACCAGACCCAACCCGATGGCGTCGACCTTGTCCCGCCACTCCGCGACGAGCTTCTTGGCTGACTTGAAATCTTGGTCGGTACCGATCCGAACGACTTCGAAATCGTGGCCGAGGAATTCGGCCTTGAAGTGACAGTCGAGACTCGGGGGGCCCAGGCTGATACTGGCGATTCTTTTCATGGTTGCTTTTCCCGCGCTGTGACGAGCCTGCCCATCAGGAGGGCAAGAGGCGGTCGCTCTGCGTCCTAGAGAAACGCTATCACGCCCACCGCAGACGACGAAGGCTCATTTTCCGATACCTCAGTTGGCGACGAAGAGCTGGGAGATCCGGCCGTCGACCTCTGAGAACCCCTCCCTTGGGAGGCGAGCAATGCCTAGATGCCAACTGTCCGCTTCAGTTGCCGAGACCCACTCGACGGAACCCGGCGGACTCGAGGCGCGCCTTGGCGCGCTCACCCAGGTCCCCGAGGAGAATCACGTCTTCCCCTTCGATCGTCGCGCCGCAGCCGAGCTCTTTCTTGAGCCTCGTGGCCCAATGCACCCGGTCCTCGGGTGATGGCAAACCGCGAAGGCGCGTCACGGTCTTGCCCGCGCGCCCCTTCTTCTCCCGCTGCAGGGTCAGCTTCACCGACGGAGTCGGCGAGTCGGAAGTCGACTCCGGCTCCGGCTCCGCTTCTGGGTCCGGCGGATCTGACGACGGAAGCTCTGCGCGAAGCGACGCCAGGCCAGAGAACGCGCTGTGAAACGGTTCGGTCTCGGCGGGTTCTGGAGGCGCTTTGCTCTTCTTCTTGCCCATCGCGCCTACGTGTTCTCACCGGTCACTGGTCACTTGCGGGCGCGGGGAGCGGCAACGCCGGCCTTCGCATGAGGCGGAAGAAGCCTGCCAGCTGCGCGCCTAGGTAGTGAGTCGTTGCGCGCAATGGTGAAAGGCGCGCGTCGGGTTCTTTGCCGTCGCCCATGAGCTCGATCTGTGCGCCGTGATATCCCGCCTCGGCCATCGCGCTGACTTGCTTGTTGACGAAGCGGACCGGCTTCACTGGCGACACGAGGGATGAGTCCCCGCCGAGCAGCTTTGCGGGAAAATCCGGGTCCACCGAAAGAGGGCGCGCCAGGCCGATGACGTCGACGGCGCCGCTCGATAGCACCTCGTTCATCGTCGACGCGGAGCGCAGCCCGCCGGTCAGCATCAAAGGCCCCTTGAAGGCTTTCCGAATTCCTTCGGCGTACTTGAAGAAGTACGCCTCGCGTGCCTTCGTGCTCGCGGCCCTTTCATCGTCGACGCCGACCAGCAGTGCCGGGTTCTCGTAGTTCCCACCCGAAATTTCGAGCAGGTCGACGCCTTCGGCATCGAGCAAGCGCGCGACTTCGATCGACTCTTCGTGAGTGAAGCCCCCGCGCTGAAAATCCGAGGAGTTGAGCTTGACTGAAACCGCGAAGCCCGGCGACGTCTCCCGGCGCACCGCTCGGATGGACTCCAAGAGGAAACGGGCGCGGTTCTCGAGCGAGCCTCCCCATTTGTCGGTGCGTAGATTCGTCAACGGAGAGAGGAACTGGCTACCGAGGTACCCGTGGGCCGAGTGAATCTGGACCCCATCGAACCCG
>JBLYYU010000181.1:0-7725 GCA_048550275.1 Polyangiales bacterium | reverse complement strand
CCCGGTACCAGGTGTAGCCAAGCAGGCCGCCGATGGGCCACCAAACCCATTGCGGCTGGAGGCCGTCGCTGTAGTAGTGCCCCGTCCAACGCATCCCGAGCCCGAGAACTGGCACGAGATCGCTGTCGGGGTCGTTGTGAATCGTCATCTCGACGGTCGCCTCGTAGTCCGTCCAGGAGATGTCGCCGATCGCGAGCAGGCGGTCGTAGCCGATCTCTTGGGTGCGAAGGCCGTCACCCTCGAGCGCCCAGTCGCCGTCGACGATTTGTGCCACGTCCGAGACTTCGGAGAGGTCGTTGACGGTGTCCCAGTCGATGCTGTAAGGAATCGGCGTCGTGAAGTCGTCTACGTACTCGACGTCTACAGTCTCGATGGTGAAGTAGTCGAGGCCGTCGATCGCGTGGATGGCCACGGTGTTGAGGCCCGGCTCTAGATCGGCGTAGGCGATCTCGACGTTGTATTCGCCTGCGTACTGGAGCCGGAAGCCGTCACGACCGATCGTCAGCGGATATTCCGGGCCGCCATTGAGAGAGTACGTGAACTCGGCCACGCCATCTGGGTCCACCACCTTGCCGAGGATGTTGATGAAGCGCTGCGGGACGCCGGCCGTACCGAACTCCTGGTACGAGCCGTACCAGACGTCGATGGTCGGTCCGCCCGGGCCGGTCATCGTCGTGTCGAACGTCGCATCCGCGCCCGTGACGCTGTTGTCAAACTCATCTTCGGCGACGATGCGCCAGTGGTAGGTGGTCGCGGCCGTCAGGCTCGGGAGCGCGACGCTGTGCGACGTATCGGTGCCGCTCGATGCGATCGAGCCTAGCTCGTAGGCAGTGGTTTCGCCGTACTCGACGATGCCGGTGCTCAGCTCGTCCGTCTGCCAATGGAGGACCGCCGAGGTGTCGAAACGGGCGAGATTCACCTCGGAGACGACCGGTGGCGTCGTGTCGGGATCGAAGGTCGCGGTCACCGAGGTGTCGGCGTACATCGTGACGGACTGGGTGGACTCCGTGCCTGAGACCGCGCCGCTCCAAGCGGAGAAGAACGCTCCTGCGTTCTCCTGCGCCGTCAGCATCACCGTCTCGCCGCAGTCGTACGTGGCCTTGTCCGGAGCGCGAACGATGGAGCCGGGGCCCACGACGTTGGCCGTGAGGGTGAACTCCTCCCCCGGGAGGCAGAGGGGGGTGTCTTCCGGCTCGAGCGGAGAGCTTGTCTCGAAGAAATAGTCGACCGCTACGGTGAAGGCGGGCGACGGGTCGAAGTTTCCGGCGAATACGCCGACCGATCGCACTTCGAGGGTGTGAGAGAACTGCATCATCATCGTCCAGCTCTCGCCATCGGTCGAATGCCAGCCCGTCCAATCGTTGCCGGCGCGAGCGAGGCGCAGGTAAGCGTTCGGGGTCGCGGTGACGGCCTCGTAGAGATGAGTCATGTCCGAGCCGTCGTGGAAGACCGATGCAAAGACCACCCTTTCAGAGCCATCGCTCGAGGTATCGAAGCGAATGTACTCACCGGACTCCTGCTCGATGATGAGCCCCTGGCTCTGGTACCGCTCGGTGGGCTCCGATTCGAACTTGACCTCGAGCTCGAAGTCCTCGTTGGGGGCGCGTTGCATCACGCGTAGGGACGTGTTGTTGGTCCAGGCGTCATGCGCAGTCCCTCCGGGGATGGAGAGGATCATGTGCGCGTCCACGGTGCCTTCACCGACGAGCTCGACGGTGCCGTCTTCCATCGGGTCGATGATTTGCCAGTCGTCGAGGTTAAGCGTCTCCGCGTCGAAATCATCGGAGACAATCGTCGCGACACCGCCCGAGCCGCCCGAGCCGCCATCACCACCCCCAGCCGCGGTCCCGCCGGAGCCGCCGCCCGGATCGCTATCTGCGCCTGAACAGGCGGCCATGGAGACGGAAAGGAGGGCAGTGAGGATTACCGTTTTTCGACTAAGTGATTGGATTTCGTTCATATGATTTGGCGCTGACGCCGACCCAAACAGGGCGCGTCGGTATTAATGAGGTTATCTCAAATCGTAGCGTACCGACTCCCCGACCGGTAGTGGACGAGCTGCGGACACGAAAAACCCCAAGTAGGGCGGATTGGACACGTAAGGTTCAGCGCTCGGCCGCGGCGATCTCCACTCGATGGAGCTCGAGCTCGTCTCCGACGAGGATCACCCGTATGGAGTGCGCGCCCTCAGTGAGCGTCACGTTGATGGGGTTCGGCGGCGCGACGCCGAGGGAGCTGAGCTCGCCGACCGGATTGCCGTCGACCTCGACGATCCAGCGGCCGCTGCCGGAGCCCTCCAGCCGAATCGAGTAGTCGCTGGTCCGCGGGGAGAGAAGCATCCAGGAGAGCCATTGATCACGCACGGCGTTCAAGCAGGGGACGTACTTGCGCCAACCCCTGGCTTCCTTCCGGTACGACCAGTCGGTGTCGTCGGGGAGAAGGGTTGCGGGGAGGGTGCGGCCGTACGTCGGTTCGTGCGGAAGCCGCTGCGAGGCGGCGCGGTAGCTTCTCATCACCGGGTAGTTCCCCGCACCCGCGAAGTCGTGGCGAGGCCAGTACTTGTAGACGCCCCAGATCGTCAGGAAGCTGCCCGACTCGTCCCAGAGTTTCATCGCCTCGTCGTTGATTGCGGTGGCTCGCGTATCCTCGAGCTTGGTCCAGTTCTGAATGGGTGACTGATCGAAGTCGCCGCCGAGGGACCAGCCCGACTCGTACGCGACGACTTGCAGCCCGAAGGACCGGGCGTACCGCGCTTGGGTTCGGAGCTGGTAGGCGAGATCCGGGTCGCCTTCCTGTCCGAGCGCCTCGCCTCTGTCGAATCCGCTCGTCATGATCGCGTCGACGCTGGCGATGCGCAAGGCATCGATGACGAGGAAGTTCGGATCGGGGTCTCTGCCGACGAATGTGATCGTGTGCGAGCCGGGCGAGTCGACGTAGAACACAGCGCTGCCCCACTCGGCTTTGAGGTCGTGCAAATCGCGGCTGAAGCCGCCGATGATCGCGGTTTTGGGGCTGACGCGTGGGTCGTTTTGGTTCCGAGGGCTCACCTTTCGGTCGTCGACTAAGATGTCGAAGGGCTGGTAGGGCGGCCAGTCATTCGTGATGCCGGCGCCGGCGAACGCTATCGCGTAGTGTCCAGCCTTCGCGAACCGAATGCGTTGACTGATCGAGCCGGTACTGCGGAGAAACGCGGCCTGCTTCCCCGCCTTGGGTGCGGTGAGGTTGTCGAAGCCTTTCATCGCCTCGCCCTCGACGGGGTGGATCAAGCCCGCCTTTCCCTTGAACGTCCAAGCGGAACCCTTCGGGCGCTCGCGAGTCGTACCAGGCTCGATCGGCTGCGCCTCGAAGCTCGCGTCTTCAAACAGGGTGTGTGTCTGCTGACCGGTGCTATTCTTGAGGCCGTAGTAGGCCGCGCCGCCGCCGCCCCAGACGTAGTACGAGACCGGATGAGGGTCGCTCACGTGCTGGCCCGACCGGTTGTTGTAGTAGGCGTCGATGAAATCGAGCGAGTGGATCGCGGTTTCTTGGTAGTTGTCGTATTGGTATTCGATGAGCGTTCGGACTTTCGCTCCCATCGCCGCGTCGCCCCAAATTCGCCGGAACGTCTTGCTCGTATGAACCGTTCGCGCTGCGTGCCAGCGCCGAATCGCAGATATCCATTCCGGGTCGCCGGCTTTGCCATCGAAGTCGACCGCCTTCCAGGTTTCGGACCCGGCGTCGTGCTCTTCCTTGGTCAGGCGTGCAGCCGCGTGGGTGGAACCGAAGGCCCAGTTCCAGATCTCGTTGTCGAGCTCGACGTAGATTCGCAGGTTCGAGCTCAGCGGGGGATAGATGGGGTTCGGAGTTGGGCCACGATAAGGCTCTCGGCCGTCACTCCCGTAGCGCGTGAGCAAGGCGAGCTTTTCGATGTACTCGTCGTTCGCCGAGATTGGGATGGTGAGGTAGAGGTCGCTCCCCGTTTCGTTGGCGAGCATGACCAGGTATTCCCAGTTGGGTTGCTGGTTGCTCCCGATGAAGAACGGGTAGTCGGGCCAGGTGCGCTCGGACCAGACGCCGCCCACGTCTTCGGTCGATAGGAGGTAGCGGAGCACGGTGTAGTGATCCTCGACGACGCGCTTGAACGGGCGGTACGCGATCTCGTCGACCCGGTGGTGATCGCTGCCTCCCTGCGTAGTGGGGCGCATCAGCTGGATGCCGGTGACGCCGTCGTCGTTGCTTCCCGGCTCTCGCCTGGTCTCGTTGAAAGTGAGCATCGTTCGCGAGCCGTCGATCGCCACGACGGATCTCGTCGAGTTCGTCGCGCGATCGTAGCCAGCCCCGGCCGGCAGCGTCTGTTTGAAACTCTGACCTCCGGCTTGGAACACCGGGTCGTTGCAGCAATCCTGTTGCACCTGCGCCTGGCCACGAAACCGCAAGAGGTACGTCCCGGAAAATTCGCTCGCGGACGGGAAGCGCTTCTCGCTCAGGACGAGCTCGACACCGGACGTCGTCGGCCAACCCGCTGCGTCGACGTTGTCGGAGCCGCTTCCGTAGCGGGCCCCTTTCATCGCGTCGGCCCAGATGAATCCGTCCCAGACGTACGGGCTCAAGTTGATCCCCTGCTGTCGCACGGGGTCGATGACCTCGGACGGTGTGCTCTTGCTCCGCCACCGGAGGTTGAAGTGCGCCGAGCCTCCTTCTTGCCGGTACTCGACTTGAATCTCGTAGCGCTCGCCCGCGCGCATCTCGACGGGCTTGGATTCGAACGGGCCCTCGTCGTCCCAGCGGTCGACGATCATGTGCCAGGCGGGAGCGTTCGCTGCTCGTAGTTGAATGCGGACGCCGTCGTCGGCCTGGCCGTGGAAGGTGTACGCCTCATCGAATCGCGCGATGAGAGCGCCGGCCCAGCGGACCGAAAAGGCATCTCTCGGGAACGAGCGGTACGGCTCCGCGGTCGAGCCGCCGACGGGCCGTGTCGTCTCCCAGTCGAAATCGATGCGGACATCGCGGCGTGTGAAGGCTGGGGAACCTTCGAGCTTCGGGTTTGGGTAGTACTCGCCGCGCAGGCCATTGCCGGTGAATCCCCCTCCTACCGCGTCGGGGGTCGATGCCGAGACGGGCGCCGAAAGGAGCAGCGGCAGAAGCATCGCGATGGCGGTTGGCGCTCGGAGAGAGGTGGACTTCGCCGTGACTTTCATCCCAATACGCGCCACCCGAATCGTGCTCGACATTCGAGGATACTTGCCGGTGATCCCCGCCTAGGCAAGTCAGAGGAAGGTGAGCCCGGCCCATACCACCAGGCCCGAGATCACGATCGCTGCGAGGTCGTACCAAGGAAGCCAGACCCTGTACCTTCGTGAGATCCAGATTTGGAGCGGGTAGTACACGACGTACGAGGCTGCGATGGCGATAATCAAGCCCTTGGCGCCGGCGAGGTAGCCCCCGAGCACCATTCCCGGGAGAAGAACTAAGGCTCTTACCGCTAGCGCGACGACGCTGATCCAGGCCTCGCCGCGCGCCAGGTGCAAGGGCCCGACGGCGCCGACGACCGCGAAGAACGAGCCCGCGCTGATGACCTGGACCATCCAGCCGGCGTCCCAGTAGCGCTCGTCCCAGAGTAGGCGCACGATGTCGTCTCCGAACACGATCAGAATGCAGATGGCGGGTAGGAAGATCCCCATTCGCACGAGTCGGTATCGGGCGACACGTCGCAAGAGCTCTGGGCTGTCTTCCTTTCCGACGCGCGAGTAGATTGGAAAGAGCACGCTGTAGTCGATGCGGTCGTTGACGTTCTCGACCTGCCGCGCGATCAGCGCCGCGATCGAGTAGACGCCCAGCTCGCCCATCGTCAGGAATGCGCCCATGATGAGGCGATCGCCTTGGCCGAGGAGGTAGCCAATGATGGAGCTGAGGAAGATCCAGCGTCCAAAGTTGCTCATGTCCCGGATCGCGTCTCGCTCCCAACGGAACCTTCGGCGCCCCTCCTCGGCGACCCAGTAGCTCAGCAACATGTTCACGAAGGCGGAAAACGCGCTTCCGAGCGCGAGAGGCCAAACGCTGCGCCAGAAATAGGCCAGGGTGAGCATGAAGACGACGCCGGAGACCTGCGTCGCGAGCTGGATGAGGACGAGAGGGCGCAGGCCGAGCTTGCGGTTCAGCGTCATCAAGGCCGTGTGTTCGAACCCGCGGAAGATCGCGCCGGTCGAAGCGACCGGGATCAGCATCGCAAGCATAGGCTCGTCGTATCCCTTGGCGATCGGGAAAGCGAGAATGCTCGCGCAGAGCCAAAGCACGAAACCCCGCACGACTTGGACTGTCCATGCCGAGTCGAGGAAGTCGCGGTCTTCGCGTTCGTGCTGAATGACCGAGGCCTTGATCCCGACGTCGGAGAACATTTCGAGGCCAATGACGACGGCGTTGACGATCGCCATGAGACCGAAGGCGTCTGGAAAGAGGAGTCGCGTCAGCAAAAGGTTCGAGCCGAGACGCAGGACTTGGCTCGCCACGACCCCGGCGCCGGCCCAGGCAGACGCTCCGAGCGCGCTGGCTTTGAACGTGGACTCGCCGGCTGACGAATCGGTTGCTGTGTCGGGGCTGCTCATCGACGACGGACCCTAAGGGGCTGCGCGCGGCCGTTCGAGTCGAGCCGGCCTGCCCGACAAGGTACGCAACCGCGGCTGGTTGTGCACAGAATCGTCACCCCGAGGCTGGGCATCGGTGGAAATATCCCTGGAGCGTTCAATGTTCGCACGCGCCGCCTTTGGCTTTCGACCCGTCTCGCGCGTCTCATCGCTTGTTTCCGTCTTGGCCCTGTCCTTTACAGGATGCGGAGCCAGCGGCGTCGACGACGGGCTCGCCGGCGGGCAGGAGGGTGCGCTTTCGGCGAATGGGATCGTTTCCGACGACTTGCACACCGGGCGCTCGACACGGGGGTCTGGCAAGTGCTGGACCCCGAGGGCACGGCGCGGTGACGCTGCAGGGCGCGGGCACCACCGATGCCTAATTGCTGATTTCGGTGCCGGCGGGCACGGCGCATCACGCCTGGAACAGCAACACCGCGATTCGCGTGATGCAAGCGTCTGCCGATGAGGACTTCGAGCTCAAGGTCAAGTTCGAATCGGAACCGACGCAGCAGTATCAGAGCCAGGGCTTGCCGGTCGAGGAGAGCGAAGGCAACTACATCCGCTTCGACGTGTACAGCGACGGGGGCTCGTTCAACGTCTTTGGCGCAACATTCACGAATGGCAAGGCGGCGATTCCGATAGCGACCTCGGTGGGACCCGGGGCGACGACCTACCTTCGTCTTGGGCGCGCAGGCAACCAATGGACGGCGAGTTACTCGTGCGATGGTTCGACGTGGACGACCGCTGGAACGTTCAGCCACTCGCTGACCGTGTCGTCGGTTGGTGTTCTTGGCGGCAACTTCGACCCGAGCCCTGCGTACACCGCGGCGATCGACTATTTCGTCGAAACGTCATTCCCAATCGACCCGGAGGACCCGCCGCTCTGTGATCCACGGACGAGCTGATTCTGACTACGCAAGGCGTCAACGGAGCGATCTTGCGGAGCCCCGATCAGGCGATCTATTCGTGCGGCGACACCGTGACGCTTACCGCTCAGCCCGACCCTGGCGCGACGTTCGTGGGCTGGGGATGCGTTGGACGGGGCACTACTACAGCGACGGCCTCCAGCCGCAATGGGTTTGGTGGCCCATCGGCGGCCTGCTTGGCTACACCTGGTACCGGG
>JBLYYU010000180.1:0-25179 GCA_048550275.1 Polyangiales bacterium | reverse complement strand
TTCTTTGGCGCTGCGCTGCTCGAAGCGGTCGAGGACGGCCTGGTCGACGAATCCCGCATCGACGACATGATGCTCCGACGCTTCCGCGAGATGTTCCGGTTCGGGCTCTTCGACCGCGAGCCGATGACCTTCCCCATTCCCGTGGACGAGCACGCGCAGGTCGCGCGGGAGATCGGGGCGACTGGCAGCGTCCTCCTCCGCAACGAAAACGAAGCGCTCCCGCTCGATGAGACCGAGGTCGCCAGCATTGCGTTGCTCGGCCCCTGGGCGACCAGGGCGGCGACCGGCGGCGGCGGAAGCTCGAAGGTGAATCCGATTCGCGCCATCACTCCCGCCGAATCCATTCGCGCGCGCCTCGACGGCAGCGGCGTCGATCTTGTAGTCGACTCCGAAGCCGAGGGTGAAGACGCGGCTATCTTGGCCGCGGCCGCCGAAGTCGCTGTCGTCATCGTCGGCAGCTTCGAGTCGGAGAGCGCGGATCGCGAGACCCTTTCTCTTCCCAACGAGCAGGACGCGCTCGTCTCTGCAATCGCTGCCGCCAATCCGAACACCATCGTCTTCGTTCACGCAGGCTCCCCGGTCACCATGCCCTGGGTCGACGAGGTCGCCGCCATCGTCGAAGGCTGGTACCCGGGAGGCGAAGACGGCGAAATCACATCGGCGCTCCTCTTCGGCGACGTGTATCCGGCGGGCAAGCTCCCCATCAGCTTTCCCGTGTCCGAGGCAGACTGGCCCACCAACACCCCTGAGCGCTACCCCGGCGTCGACGGCAACGTCTACTACAGCGAGGAGCTCGAGGTCGGTTATCGCTGGTACCTCGCCCAGGACATCGAGCCGCTCTTTCCTTTTGGCTTCGGCCTTTCATACACGACCTTCACCATGGACCAGCTCTCGGTCCCGACCGACGAAATCGCGCCCGGTGATTCGCTCAGCGTCCAGGTCCGCGTCAACAATAGCGGAGAACGCGAAGGCGCCGAGGTCGTCCAGGTTTACGTCGCCTACCCAGAAGCGCTCGGCGAGCCGCCCAAGCAGCTCCGGGCGTTCGAGAAAGTCACTCTCGACGCGGGCGCCTCAGAGACGGTCGAGCTCAGTCTCGGCGCCCGAGCGCTCGCCATTTGGGACAGCGAGGCCGACGACTGGGTCGTGAACCCCGGCACTTATCGCGTGCTCGTCGGGAATTCGTCCGTGAGCACGCCACTCGAGGCGACAGTAACGGTTCAATGAGCGCTGGCGTTCTTCCATACCGGGCCCTATGTCGGCGAGATGCCCGACCTTCCTCGCAAACGCGACCGCAGCCGTGACTTCGACATCGTCCTCTGGGGCGCGACCGGCTTCACCGGAAAGCTCGTCGCCGAGTACCTAGTACGCAACTACGTAGGTGGCGACACCGGCCTCCGTCTCGCGCTCGCAGGGCGAAACGAGAACAAGGTCCGCGCGGTCGCGTCCGAAATCGGCGCGGCCGATCTGCCCATCCTCTTGGGCGACAGCTTCGACGCCGACTCGCTGGATGCCATTGCGTCCCGGGCTGAAGTCGTGATTACGACCGTCGGCCCCTACGCCAAGTACGGCGCCGAGATGGTCGGCGCCTGCGTCCGGAACGGCACCGACTACTGCGACCTGACGGGCGAAAGCAATTTCGTCCGAGCCATGATCGACGCGCATCAAGAGCAGGCCGAGCAAACCGGTGCTCGTATCGTCTGTTGCTGTGGCTACGACTCAATCCCTTCAGATCTCGGCGCGCTGATGGTGCAAGAGGCCTTCAAAGAGAGGCACGGCTCCTACGCGTCTCAGGTGAAGCTCGCTGCCGGCGAAATGAGCGGCGGCCTGAGCGGAGGCACCTTCGCCAGCATGACGAACATGCTCGACGAGGTGAAAGCCAACCCTAGCGCGAGAAAGATCTTGGGCGACCCCTACGCCCTCAACCCGAAAGGCGTGCGCGGTCCCGACAAGCGAGACCAGAACGGCGTCCGCTACGACTCGGACTTCGGGATGTGGACCGGCCCCTTCCTGATGGCTGCAATCAACACTCGGGTCGTTCGGCGGAGCCACGCTCTGATGGGCCTCCCGTGGGGCGAAGATTTCCGCTACTCCGAAGTGATGAGCACCGGTACGGGAGCCAAAGGCTGGGCCCGGGCCGCGACCTTTGCCGCTGGAATCGGCGCACTGTTCGCCGGTTTAGCCTTCGACCCGACCCGCCCGCTCATCGAGAAACGCCTCCCGTCCCCGGGTGAAGGTCCGAGCCAGGAAGCCCGCGATAAGGGCTTCTTCAAGACCCGGCTCATCGCGCTTGGCGACGGAAACGCCGTCCGCGGCCTCGTCGCCGATCAGCGTGACCCCGGCTACGGCTCGACCGCGGTCATGCTTTCGGAGTCCGCGCTCTGCCTCGCGCTCGAAGGCGCCGAGCTCGACGCCCCTGGCGGCATTCGCACCCCCGCCTCGACGATGGGCTCGCGCCTGATCGACCGGCTTCGCGCTGCTGGATTCCGCTTCGAAGTCTCGGCCTGACGACGAACCCTAGACTTCGCCGATGGCTTCCAGGTGCTGGCAGGTGCGCTCGATGCCCTCTTCGATGGAAACCGAAGGGTTGTAGCCAAGCTCGCGCCGCGCCTTCTCGATGCTGAAATAGTGGTGGGTGCACATGTAGCGAATCGCGAACCGCGTGAGCCCGTCCTCGTTGCTGATCGTCCCACCCTTGAGCGTGTCGATCCCTTCCTTGATCGCGGCGATCCCGTACATCAACGACTTCGGAACCGTGTACTTGATCGGCGGGAAGCCGAGGCGCGCCACCACCTTGCGGACGAAATCCCAAAAGGGCATCGGTTCGCCGTTCGTGATGAAGTACGCGGCCCCCGCGGCGATGCTGTCGAGCCCGTCCTTTGCGAGGGCCTCGTCAGCGAGGAGCACCGCGTCGACCATGTTGCTGACGAAGGTGTAATCCGACAACCAGACGCCCCGCCCGATCTGGGCGCGAAGCCGTCCCGCGCGCGCGTTCGCGAGGAGCGCGGGCAGGAAGCGATTGTCCCCCGGGCCGAAGACCACGTGCGGCCGGAGCGCGCAGGTCACCACGCCCCCGCTGCCGTTCTCGGAAAGCACCAGCTTCTCCGCTTGGATCTTGCTGTCGGCGTACGGCGCCTGAGAGACCGACGAGTACGGCATGCTCTCGTCCCCGTTCTCGATGTCGTTCCCTTCGTAGACGACGCTCCCCGAGCTGATGTAGATGAAGCGCGACACGCCTTGCGCCCGTGCCGCGGCGAGCATGTTCTCGGTGCCCCCGAGGTTCACACCCCAGACTACGTCCTCTTTGTTCCACTTGGTGTGAACGATCGATGCGTTGTGGATCACCGAGTCGACACCCTTGCAGGCCCGCATCACGGCGGCCGCGTCGGTGATATCTACGCGCCGGTACTCGACGCCCTCGACCGGACAGCTCTCGGCGACATCGAGCACGACGACCTCGTCGCCTCGTTTCTTGAACCCGCGCGCAATCGCCGCGCCCAAGAAGCCGCAGCCTCCCGTGACCAACGTAACCGTCATGACTTACTCCACCGTTCCGAAAATGATGTCGGGCAAAGGCGTGATCGAGGCGTAGTTCCCGGAAATCATGCTGTGATGATGCCGGTCGTGAACCACCGCGAGCTTTCCCAAGGTCTTGAAGGGGAAGTTCGGGTCGTTGATCCCCGCGTGATTGAGGATGTTGAGCGCCGTGTAAATCGTGAACAAGAACCCAAGCGTAATCACGTGCACGCCGCCCACCAGCGCACAGGTACCAAAGAACAAGCTCAGGCCCAGGATCGTCTCGATCGGGTGCAGCAGCAGCGAATCGATGTGGCGTGGGTTCCGAGCCGCGTGGTGCACCGAATGAGCCCCTCGCAAGATCTTCCATTCGTGGAACGGGTACCGGTGCATGAAGTAGTAACCAAAGTCGTAGATCACGATGACGGTCAGCGCTTCGAGCGCGTACCTCCAAATCGGGATGACGCGGTCGTGGTAGACGTACTGACCGAGCAACAAGACAATCGAGAAGATCAGCGTGATCGACACGGTCGCATTGAGCAGCACCCTCCAGCGCAGCTCGCGTTCGCTCTTCGAGCGGTGTGGGTCGTCGCTGATCATGTACTTCTGGGCACCCGGCGAAGCATAGGCTTTGTTCAGGAGCGCTTGTGCCAGCCCGGCCGACGCGTAGCTTGCGAGGATGGCGATGACGGCTTTCATCTCGACGGACATGTTTCTCCCTAGGGCGCCATTCGAAGCACGATGGTGCCTGCGATCATGAAGGCGAAGACGGCGACGGCCGCCAGCGTTGACCAGGCCTTGCTGTACGATGATTTCACGCCCGAAGCGGCGCGAAACGAAGTCGAATCCGAGTCGAGCTCGAGAGGTTCGGTGCTCGCCGGAAAGCTCTGGCAGAGCAGGGCGACGCCCTTTTCCACGTCCCGCTCGGAGAGCGCCTCGTGGGTTCGCATGTGCACCGAGCCGGTCTTCACGCCCGCCATGCAGGAGCCGCAAAACCCGGACTCGCAGGAGTGCGGAGGGCTCAAGCCGGCGTCCTGCGCACATTGCAGGAGCGTCTGCCCTTTCACGTAAGGCACGGTTCGGCAGCGCCCTCCGAGCCAGAGGCTGAAAGACTCCGGCGACTCGAGCGTGCTCGGGTCGACCGCGTCGGGGTCCAGTCGATCGGGATCTGCCGGTGAGACGAAGCGCTCCACGTACACCAGCTCTTCGTGGACGCCGGCTTCTGCAAGTGTTTGCTCCACGAGCTCCATGAACGGTTCCGGCCCGCAGATGTAACACTCCGCGACATCCACGTGGTTCAGCAGCGCGCGAATTTCGTCGGCGTCGAGGTAGCCGCCTTCCGAATCCAAGTGATGCTGCACCGTCAGACGCTCGCCATGTTCCGCTCCGAGCCGCGCGATCTCGTTCGCGTAAATCACCGATTCCCGGTTCTGATTCGCGTAGAGCAAGGTGACCGAGCGCCTGGTCGTCGCGAGCGCACTCTTGAGCAGGGAGATGATCGGCGTGATGCCGCTTCCCCCGGCGAACAGAAACAGCGGCGAGCTCGAGCGCGTCTCCCGGTCGAGAATGAAGCGCCCCTCGGGCACGCTCGCCAGGATCGTGTCGCCTACTTCGAGCCGGTCGTTCATCCAGTTCGAAACGCGCCCGCCTTCCACCCTTTTGACCGCAATTTTCAGGGTTTCGCCGAGGTCTGGGCAGCTCGAGAGCGAGTAGCAGCGGGTCACCTCGAAGCCCTCCCAGGGCAGCTTGAAGGTCAGGTGCTGCCCCGCCTCGTAGCGATACGCTTCGCGGAGCTCCTCTGGGACGCTGAGCTCGAAGGAGCTGCAATCCGCTGTCTCGCGAATCACCGCGGACAGTTTCAGCTCGTGAAAGGCGGCGCTCACGATTCGACCTCCAACCCAGCCGCGCCAAGCGCTTCTTCGAACCGCCCCGGCTTGCACCAACTTCGAAGCAAGTAACGAAGCGCCGCGTCCGCAACCCGCTCGGGCTCTTCTTTGCAGTCGTCTTCCATCCAGACGGCGAGTCGAACCTGCTGGCAGGCGATCGCCATCCTCGCCATGAGCTCCGGGTCGTCTTCGACGAAATATCCTTCTTCGATACCTCGCCGAAAGAGCGTCGCGAAATGCGCCAAGCCCATGCCGAGCCCTTCGACCTGCTCGGGGCTTCGCAAGAGCTCGATGCTCGACCAGGCCGTCACTTCTTTGAGTTGCATCAAGGTGTAATCCCGGTGGCTCATGAAGAACCCGAGCTGCATCCGCGTCCCGGAGATCAGCGTCTCGAGCGCCGTCCGATCCTCTGCGAAGATCCCCTGCGCGAGCTGCATTACCTCGTTGAGCCGGCGGCGATGTATCGCGCGGTAGATCTCCCACTTCGACTTCGCCACGCTGTAGAGCGTAGTCAGCGAGACGCCCGACTCCTCGGCGATGCGCTGCACCTTCGTCGCGTCGTATCCCACGTCGCCGAACACGCGCTCGGCCGCATCGAGAATCGCCTCGCGGTAGAGCTCGCGCTTCTTGTCCTTGAGGCTCTGCTGCGCCTTCGCAGCTGCGGCGGGTGCTGGCATGACCGGTCGGAATGATAAAGTGGAAAAGCGGAATGTCAATTCTGATTCATGTCCGCACTGACTGCTCCTGGCCCCCGAGCCCGCCCGTTCCGTTGACTAAACACGGGCGGAAGGCTAAAGGCGAAAATCAGAATGACTATTCCGATTGAGCCTGTCGACCGATCGGACGCCCCGCTGGCGTCGAGTGAGATCCCTTGCCACGACCCGGCTAGCCGCGAGCCTCTCGGGCGAATCCGGGTCGACTCGGCCGTTGAAGTCGACGCCGCCGTCGCTCGCGCCAAGGCCGCCCAAGCCGAGTGGCGCTCATCGAGCTTCGAAGAACGCCGTGCGCTTCTGCGCAAGCTCTTAGCCTTCACCGTCGACAACAAAGACGAGATCTGCCTGGCCATCCAGCGCGACTCCGGCAAGACACGCGAGAACGCTCTCCTCGGAGAGATCTGGACCACCTGCGAAAAGTTTCGCTGGATGATCAAGAACGGAGAAAAGCATCTTCGCCCCGAGCGCGTCTCTTCCGGTCTGCTCATGCACAAGACCGCGCGGCTCGAGTACCACCCGCTCGGGGTCGTCGCCGCGATCACGCCCTGGAACTACCCGTACCAAAACCTCGTCAACCCGATCATCCCCGCGCTCATGGCGGGTAACGCTATCGTGCTCAAGCCTTCGGAGTGGGTCGCTTGGTCGAGCGACTGGTTCATCTCGCAGCTTCGCGATGTGGTCGCCTCGGCGGGTCACAACCCCGATCTGATTCAGGCCGTCCAAGGCTACGGCGAAACCGGCGCCGCTCTTGTGCGCGCCAACGTCGACACGATCCTCTTCATCGGCTCGGTGAAGAACGGCCGCCGGGTCATCGAAGGAAGCGCCGAGCGCGTCACGCCGGTGGTCATGGAGCTTGGCGGAAAGGACGCCTTCATCGTTTGCGAGGACGCTGACCTCGAGCAGGCGGTCCACGCGGTTCTGGCCGGTTGCTATGTAAATTGCGGGCAAAACTGCGTCGCTTCCGAGCGCATCCTCGTGCACGAGAGCCGCTACGAAGCCTTTGAAGCCCGCGTGGCCGAGCTCGTCCGCGAGTTCCGGCAGGGCAACAGCCGCGAAGAGTTGGTCGACGTCGGCGCGATCATCACCCCGCTTCAGCTCGACATCATCGAGAAGGCGGTCGACAGGGCGATCGAGCAAGGCGCGCGCCTCGTCACTGGCGGGAAACGTGCTCTGGCCGACAAGGGCGACTATTTCGAGCCGACGATCCTCGCCGACGTCACTCCCGACATGGACATCGCCCAAGAAGAAGTCTTCGGCCCGGTCATGCTCCTCATGCGCGTTCGCGACGACGAACACGCCGTCACGGTCGCTAACGACGTGTCTTACGGCCTCTCTTCCTCCGTATTCTCGAAGAGCCGAAAACGCGCCCGCAAGATCGTCGATGCGCTCGACACCGGCATGTCCGCGATCAACGAGTTCGGTGGCATCACCTACATGGCTCAGGACCTGACCTTCGGCGGCGTCAAAGAGTCCGGCTTCGGTCGAATGAACGGTCGCGAGGGCCTGCGCTCGATGTGCAACATCAAAGCGGTCGTCGACGACCGTTTCCCAGTGAACCAACCCAACAAAATGTACCCGGTTCAGGCGAGCCAGTACGAAACCTTCAGCGGGGTGATCGACATGGTCTACGGCAAGGGCGCGAAGCGTCGCTTCAGCGGCCTCCGCCGGATCTTGGGCCCGAAGAAGTAATGGAAACCTTCGATTTCATCGTGGTCGGCGGCGGCTCCGCTGGCTGCATCGCAGCGGCCGAGCTCGCCAAGGACGGCAGCAAGCGGGTGCTCCTCCTCGAAGCCGGACCGTCCGCCGAAGAGCACCCCGAAACCCTCGTAGCCGCCGGCTACAAAGAGGCTTTCATCAACGACGCCGTCATGGGGGAGCGCTTCTCGGTGCCCCAGGAGCACGCCGCCAAGCAGCGCATGTACGCGGGTACCGGAACGGTCCTCGGTGGAAGCGGTTCGGTCAACGGCATGGTCTACACTCGCGGCGCCCGCGAAGACTACGCCGAATGGCCCGCCGGCTGGAACTGGGACGACAACCAAGAGGACTTCGAAGCCATCGAGCGCACCCTGCGCCCAAACCGGCGCCCGCCGACCGAGTTCACCGAAGCCTGCATCGCCTCGGCCGAAGAGCAGGGCTTCACCCGCAAAGAAGATCTCAACGACGGCAACATGAGCAACGTCATCGGCTACGAGTGGATGTCGTACGAGGGCGAGCAACGTCGGAGCTCGTACGTCGCGTTCATCAAAGAAGCCGGTCCTCGGGAGAACCTCGTCATCTGGACCAGCGCCCAGGTTCAGCGTGTCGTCTTCACCGCCGAAAAGCGAGCCCGGGCCGTCGAAGTCGAGCATCAAGGCGAGCTGAAGCGCGTCGAAGCGAGTGGCGAAATCATCCTCTGCGCCGGCGCCCTCGAAACGCCCAAGCTCCTGATGCTCTCCGGTGTCGGCCCGAGCGAGCATCTCCGCCGCTTCGACATCCCGCTCGTCTCGAACCGACCCTCTGTCGGCGCCCAGCTCCACGACCACCCGAACGTCCCGGTTTTCTTCAAGTCCAGCAAAGACATCGAGACCTTCTACCCTCAGCTCTACAGCTTCTTTCGAACCAACACCGAAACCGACCTCCCCAGCTCTCAGAGCGACACCTGCTACGTCTACTGGCCCGCCCCGTCCGCGATGCGGCAAATGATGCAGCGGATGCTCCCGCCGATGGTCGTCCCGCACGCCTTCTACGGCCCGCGGAGCCGCGGCATGGTCCGCAAAATGATCGGCGGCGCCTTCAAAATCGGCGCGCTCCAGCGGTTCACCGATCACATGTTCGGCATCATCATCATCCTCGGCAAACCAAAGAGCCGCGGCACTCTGCGCCTGCAATCGACCGACATCCGCGATCAAGCGCTCATCGATCCCCGCTACTTCTCGCACCCCGAGGACATGGACACGATGGTCAAAGGCGTCCGAATCGCCCGCAAGATCGGGCGCTCCAAGGGCCTCGCCGACTGGGGCGCCAAAGAGCTCATGCCCGGCGGGCGGGTTCAGAGCGACGAATCGATCGCCAAGTACATTCGCAAGAATGCGATCACCACCTATCACTTCGCCGGAAGTTGCAAGATGGGCGCCCGCGAAGACGACGCCGTCGACACCGAGCTTCGGCTCCGAGGCGTCACCGGCCTCCGCGTCGCCGACGCCTCCGTCATCCCCTGGACGCCGGTCTCCGCGCTCAACGCCCCGAGCATGTTGATCGGCTACAGGGTCGCGAAGCTGCTGCGCGGCGCCTAGCCCTCCCGGTCGATCATCGCCGGGCCGATCTCTGCCAGGCTCGAGCAGCCGGTCAGCGCCATCGCGACTTTCATCTCTTCACGAATGATCTCGATTGCATGCGCTACTCCGGCCTCGCCGCCGCCCGCCACCGCGTAGGCCCAGGCGCGCCCGATCATGCAGGCGTCCGCGCCAAGCGCCAGCATCTTCACGACGTCGAGCCCGCTCTGGATCCCACCGTCGACTAGAAGCTCGACTCGATCGCCGACCGCATCTTTGACCCGCGGCAGCGCCCTGGCCGACGAGCGGACGTCGTCGAGCTGGCGGCCGCCATGGTTCGAAACGACGATGGCGTCCGCACCGATCTCGACCGCCTCCTTCGCGTCTTCCGAGTCGAGAATCCCTTTGAGCACGAGCTTTCCGGGCCAGTGCTGCCGGATCCAGTCGAGGTCACTCCAAGTCACGCTCGCGTCGAACTGGCTATCCACCCAGCCCTTGAACTCGGCCGGGCTTCGCGCACCTGGCACCGCAGCTTCGAGGTTCCCGAAGGTGAGCGGCTTGCCCTTCACCGCCACGTCGAAAACCCAGCGCGGATGAGAAAGAATGTCCCAGGCTCGCACGACCTTCTTCGAAATCGGGATCTCGCCCAACATGCCGTTGCGGGTGTCTCGGTAGCGGGCCCCGACGACGGCCAAGTCGACCGTCAAGACCAGCGCTGAGCAACCGGCCTCGCGAGCCCGCCCGATCAGCTCCGCCGCGTAGCCCCGGTCGCGCATCATGTAGAGCTGAAACCAAAACGGCGCGCTCGTCTCCCGCTTCACCTCTTCGATCGAACAGATCGATACCGTCGATTCGCAGAACCGAACGCCCGCGCGCTCGGCGGCTCGGGCGGCCAGAACCTCTCCTCGCCGCGCAAACATCCCGAGCAAGCCCACCGGTGCAAGCACCAGGGGAAGCGAGAGCCGTTCGCCCAACAAATCGACGCCGAGGTCGATGCTCGACACGTCGCGCAAAATCCGCTGCCGCAGGTAAATCCTCCGCAGGTCCTCGATGTTGGCGCGCATTGTCGCCTCGGCGTATGCGCCGCCGTCGACGTAATCGAAAAGCTGTCGAGGCAGCCTCTTGCGGGCGAGCTCGCGATAGTCCGCGACGCTTGCCGGGGCCAGGTTCAGTGGTCGGTCTGCCATGGCCGCGCACGATCTCCCGCGCTTGCATTCTCGTCAAGCGCGGGAGCCGTGAAGGCCGCTACTTCTGGATTTTCTGTGCCCAGCCGTCGGCGATGCTCTTGGCCGCATCTCTGCCGCCTAGGCCAAAGGCCAGCGCCGCGGCAACCGCCACGCTGCCGAGCGTGAAGCCGAAGGCCATGCTCACGATGTTGTCCGCCAGGCCCATCGCCTTGAGGCCCATCGCGAGCACCAGTCCTAGGATCGCGATTCGCGCGATGTTGGCGAGCCCCGCGTTGCCGTGTTTGGTCAGCTTCTCATGCGCTAGCGAGCCGAGGAAGTTGCCGATGATCAGAATCAGTGCGCCGACGAGCAGCCCGCCGCCGAACTCGAGGACCCGCGCAAACACGTCGGAGATCACCTCGATGCCGAGCACATCCACCGCGGCGGCGGAGGCGGCGATCATCGAGAAGAACATGATCGACATCCCCACGAGTCGCGTCGGCGTAAACGACTCCGTGAACAGGCGCTCGATGCCGAGCTTTTCCGGCAGCGTGTCGATCTTCATCCCGTCGAGCAGGCCCTGGAGCACGTAGATGACGAAACGCGCCGCGAGGTAGACGACCAGCAAGATCATGCCCGCGCCGACCACATTCGGCACGGCCGCCATCAGCTTCTCGATCATTGCCGATGCCGGCTCGGAGATCGCCGGGATGGCGAGCACGCCGAGGGCGGCGACCGTGATCGGAAGAAGAATCGCGCCGAAGATGATCGCCCGCCCGAAGCCGGCAGTTCGGATATCCTTGTTACCCGTGCGCTCCGCGATGCGCTCGTCTAGCTTGCCGAGCGCCACTCCAGCTAGCTGCGAGACGATTTTCGCGATCACCCAGCCCGCGTACCCGATGACGCCCGCGCCAATCATGTTTGGCACCGCGTTCGCGAAGCGCTCGAGCATCGACTTCAGCGGCTCGAGGACGTTCGTCAGGCCGAAGTGCTCCAGCACCGCGATCAGCACGAAGACCGTCAAAACGGCCTTCACCAGCGACGCGATCGGGGATGCGAAGTCGTCGACCGTGCCGTCGTCGTTCTCCGGATGAAGGGCGGACACCTTGTCGAGCATCCGGGCGACAAAGCCAGCTACCAGCTTCACCACGAAGAGGCCGACGATCAGTATCGCCAAGCCGATCAGCGCGTGCACCAGCGCGTTGGACCCGGTCGAACCGAGGGCCTCTGTGAGTTTCGTAGTCAGTTCGTTCATCTCGCTCATCTCTCCTTTAGGGTGAACCGCGACGGCGGCCGGGCGCACTGGTCCCGGAGCCTTGCCAGCGCGAAGGATAGACGGACAGGTCAGCGATTTCTTCAAAGTCGCAACGCGATAGGGTCGAGGGCGAGCCTGGGGGCTTCTCGACAGGGCCCGCCGGCTGAGCAGAGCCCCTGGCTAGCGGCTCGCAGTCAGGCTCTTCACGCCGGTGACGATCTCCGAGGCCACCTGCGGCGCGAGCTGGTAGGTGGTCATCAAGCTGAGCCGGTCTGCCCAGTCACCGAAGCGTTCGACTAGCTTGGGTGCGATCTCTTTCGGCTCGCCGACGACGGCAAAACGCTCGAGCATCTCGTCGCTCACCATGGCGCCCATCTCCATCCAGCGTCCCTCGCGAGTCATCTGCTTCAAGGGTTCGTGCAGGTCACCCCAGCCTTCGGCGTCGAGCGCCTTCTTGTAGATCGGCGTCGAGCCGTAGAACGCGATCTGATGCTTGGTGCGCGCCACCGCCTCCGCGAATGAGCGCTCGTCTGCGCCGGTCGCCACCATGCATTGCGCCGCGATCTTCAGGTCATTCCAAGTCCGGCCAGTCTCATCGAGACCCTCGCGCAACGCCGGGAAGGTCGTCTCCCGAATGAAGGTGTCGGTCGAGAACGGAATCACCACGAACCAGTCCGCCAACGCGCCGGCCGCCCGCGTCATCGGCTTCCCAATCGCACCCAGCATTATCGGCGGAGGCCCGTGCGGGTTCGGCTTGGGCGTGAACATCGGCTGCATCTTCGTGTGCCGGTAGTACTCGCCTTGGTACCGAAGCCGCTCGCCCGTCTGCCAAGTGTTCTGAATTGCGCGAATCGCGCCGATCATGTCGCGCATCCGCGTGACAGGCTTGCCCCAGGGCATGC
The DNA here is from genome assembly GCA_048550275.1 of Polyangiales bacterium. GTDB lineage: Bacteria > Myxococcota_A > Polyangia > Polyangiales > Houyiibacteriaceae > SG8-38. The sequence continues at coordinate 12,493 of JBLYYU010000180.1, read as the reverse complement.
TGAATCGCTTCTCGATGTTCTGCCTTGCCTGCGTTCCGAGGCCGAGGATGAATCGGCCTTCGGAGAGCATCTGCAGATCGTTGGCCTGGTATGCGAGCGAGAGCGGGTTCCGGGCGAACGCTACCGCCACCTGTGTGCTCAGGATCTGCGTCTTCGTGTGCTCGGCGGCGATCACGAAGGGCATGAAGCCATCGTGTGCGCCCTCGAAGGAGTACATCCCGTCGTAACCGACGCCCTTCAGCTCGTCGACCTTTGCGCGCACGCCGGCCATGTCCTCGAAGAGGAGGGCGCCATCGATTGCGAGCGGCCCCTTGGGAGCGGGTGGAGCGTTTCGTTCGGACATCAGCCTGTAAAAAAGCGAAGCTTCTTGAGAAAAGACCCGTAGACCAGCTTGATCATCCCATCGAGGTCCCGGGTCGTCTTCGCATCGTGCGGGTACCAGTGGGGTTCGGTCTTCGGTGTTCGTTTGTCGACGCCGATCGGCTGCGCGAACGTGTAGCTTCGGAGGCCGTTGGCGCCGTTGACCTGACCGAGGCCGCTGTCCTTCATGCCACCGAAGGGCACTTCGAGGATGCCGTAACTCATGGAGGCGTCGTTGATCAGCACCGAGCCGGTCTCCATCCGCTTCGCCAGAGCGATCCCCCGCTCGTTGTCCTTGGTCCAGACGCTGCCGCTCAAGCCGTATTCCGAGTCGTTCGCCAGGCGGATCGCCTCGTCCTCGTCCTTCACCCGCATTATCGAAACGATCGGCCCGAAGGTCTCGTGCGTCATCAGGTCCATCGAGTGGTCCACATTCCGCACCAGAGTCGGCGGGTAGAAGATCCCGCCATTGACCTGCGCCTCACCGCCGAGGACGATCTCCGCACCCTTGGCCCGGGCGTCCTCGATGTGCTTCTCAATCGTCGAGAGCTGCCGGTCCCAGAACAGCGCGCCCACGTCGCGCTCCCCCTTCGCGCCCATCCGCAGGCCGCGAAGCTTCTCTTCGACCAGGCGCTCGAACTCGTCGGCCACGCTCTCGATCACATAGATGCGCTCGACCCCCATGCAGACGTGCCCGCTGTTGAAGAGCGAGGCGAAAACCGCACCGCCCGCAGCGCGTTCCAGGTCTGCGTCCGCGCAGACGATCATCGCGTCTTTACCACCGAGCTCCAGCGTGCATGGGATGAGCTGCTCTGCGCAGGCGGCCGCGATCTTCTTGCCGGTGCCGACGCTTCCGGTGAACGAGATCTTGTCGACGCCCGCCCGGACCAAGGCCGCGCCGGTCTCTCCGTCACCGTGCAGCACCTGAATCAAGTCTCGCGGCACACCGGCTTCGTGAAAGAGGCGGGCCGCCCAGTCACCGCAGTACGGCGCCACCTCCGAAGGCTTGAGAAGAACCGCGTTTCCAGCCAGCAGGGCCTGCACCGTCGGGTTGACCGCGAGGGCGAACGGCGCGTTCCATGGCGTGATCACCCCGACCACGCCGAGCGGCCGGTAGTGCACGATGAACTTCTTCAACGCCCGGAGGAACCCGTGCGGTTTCACCGGCTCGTCCGAGAGGTCGCGGACGGCGCGCGCGCAATAATGCGTGATGAAGTCGAGGCTCGCGATCACCTCGATCATGAGCGCGTCGGTGTGCGTCTTGCCTGTGTCCCTGCAAATCGCTTCGATGACGTCTTCGCGATACTTCACCAGCAAGTCGATCGCGCCTGCGACGACCTTTGCCCGCTCTGCGACGGGGATCTGCGCCCAGTCTTTCTGCGCGGCCCTGGCGCGCACGAGCGCACGAGCCACATCTTCGGCGGTGCTGACGGTCAGCTCGCCTACTGGTTCACGCGTGGCGGTGCTAAGAAGCGACAAGCGCCGGCGCCCGTCTTCGCTCGGGGATAGGGGTTCTACGATAGCCATTACCCCTCTTTTAGCCTGGTTTGTTCGCGCCGACGACCTCGACCTTCTCGCTCAGAAGCGTTCAGCCGAAATGGTCTCGGTAGCCCTCGAACTTCGAGTCGATGGCCTGAACCCGGCCGAGCACATCGTTCGCAAACTCGCGGTCGGTGCCCGCCTCGAAGCCAAGCTCGACGGTGTCCGACATCCCGCCGAAGCGCGCTTCGATCGCCTTTGGGAGCTGGTCGTAAGTCGTGCAGACCGCGAACTCGTCGACGACGTCATCAGGGATTTCGGCGGCCATGTGTTTCCATTTGCCGGTCTTCGACATTTCGTGGAGCTTCGCGGCCAGATCATCCCAGCCATGCAGCGACATCACCGGTAGATACGTCCGCGTCGACGCGTAGAACGAGATCCGGTAGCGCACCCACTCACGGTTCTTCGCCACCGTCTCTTCGTCCGGCCCGGTCATGATGAACCCGCCGCCGCAAACATCGAGGTCGCTTCGCGAGCGTCCGGCCGACTCGAGGCCACGATCGATGGCAGGCATCACGACTTCTTGGAGGTATTTCCTGGTGCAGAAGCCGTGGAGCCGAAGCCCGTCGGCCACGCTGGCGGCCGTCTCGAGCATCCTCGGCCGGACCGCCGCAAGGTACACCGGCACCATGGGCAAGTTCGATTTCGGCGGCGAGAACTCGGGCGTCATCAAACTGAACTGATAGTGATCGCCCTGGTAGTCGAGGCGCTCACCGAGCTCCCAACAACGCCAAATCGCGCGGAGTGATTCCACGTACTCTTTCATTCGGCTGCGCGGCGCTTTCCACGCTGTGCTGAAGCGCCGCTCGTTGTGCCCCTTGACCTGCGTGCCGAGTCCGAGCGCAAACCGTCCGCCGGAATTCACCTGAATCGACCATGCCTGATTCGCGACCACCATCGGGCTTCGGGGAAATGCGACCGCGATCGCCGTCCGCGCCTGGATCCGCTCGGTCGCGTTCGCGGCGATGGCCGCGTGGATGAAGGGGTCGCCGGTGATCTCCGGAACCGCAAAGCCGTCGAAGCCAAAGTCGTCGGCCTCCTTCGCGGCTCGGGCGAGCGCCTTCCAGTTCGTCTCGGCGTTGAACACATCGATCTTCATGCGGTCCTCGGTGCCCGGCTGTGCCGGTCTGGGGTGTGCGGAGGGCGGGAGCTTAGCGCGCTTTGCCGTTGGCGGGACAAGGTCGATCGGGTATATCCGCGAAAGTGAAACACGTTTCACTTTGGAGAATTCGTGTCTGAATACGACTACATCGTGGTGGGCTCGGGCTCTGCAGGAGCGATCGTCGCTGCCCGCTTGGCCGAGGATCCCGAGCTGAGTGTTCTCCTCCTCGAGGCGGGCGGCAGCGATCGCACGACCTTGGTTCGCAAGCCCGGAATGATCAGCCTCGTTCAGCAGGTCAAGCAGCTCAAGGCCAAGGTCGACTGGGGCTTCCACACCGTGCCGCAGGCCGGACTGAACGACCGCTGCATCACATACACGCGGGGCAAGGTCGTCGGCGGATCGAGCTCGGTGAACGGGATGATCTACCTCCGAGGCAACATCGAGAACTACAACGATTGGGCCGCGCAGGGTTGCGAAGGCTGGAGCTTCGAAGACGTGCTCCCGTTCTACAAGAAGCTCGAAGACCACCAAGACGGCGAGAGCGAATACCACGGCGCCGGCGGCCCCATTCGCGTCAGCCGCCACCCCGACGACCAGATCAGTCCCGTCTCGCTCGCCTTCATGAAGGCTGTTTCCTCCGTTTGCGGCGTCCCGATCCTCGACGACTTCAACGGTGCGAATCAGAACTGCGCGAGCCTCATGCAGATGTCTTGTGCCGACGGTGTTCGGAGCAGCACCGGTGAAGGCTACATTCAACCGAGCCTCTCCAAGCCGAACTTCCGTTTGGAGATGCGCGCGCTGGTTCAGCGGGTCGTCCTCGAAAACGGTCGGGCGACCGGCGTCGAATACGAGCAAGCCGGCAAGCGCGTCGTCGCCCAGGCCCGTCGCGAGGTGATCCTCTCCGGCGGCGCCATCGGCTCCCCCCAGATCCTCATGTTGTCGGGGGTGGGGCCCGCCGCCCATCTTCGGGAACACGGCGTCGACGTGAAGCTCGACCTTCCCGGCGTCGGCCAGAACCTCCACGATCACGCCCTCGTTCCCTTGGTTTTCAGGGCCCGAACGAGCCTCCACCGCGGGACACCGGCCCACTTCTTCGGTGGGATGTTCAAGGAGTACATGTTCGGCAACGGCTGGTTCGGGCGCTCGGTCTTCGAAGCCTGTGCTTTCGTCAAGAGCCACCCCGGCGCGCGCCTCCCCGACCTGCAACTTCACACGCTCCCCTGGGGCTACCCCGATCCGAACCAGGATGGACCGGAGCGCGCGCACGTCGACACGGGCCACTGTCTCTCCGTCCTCCCGACGCTCCTCTACCCGAAGAGCCGTGGCGAGGTGCGGCTGAATTCTGCCGACGCGTCGGACGCGCCGCTGATCGATCCGGCTTTCATGACGGAGCCCGAAGACGTGCAGTTCATGCTCGACGCGATCCGCAAGAGCCGAGAGATTTGCAATCACCCGGAGCTCGCCGATCACCTGGTTGAGGAGATCAGCCCAGGCGCCGCTCGGACGAGCGACGAAGAGCTCATCGAAGACATCAAACTCCGCACCGGCACGGTCTATCACCCGGTCGGCACTTGCAAGATGGGCGTCGACGAAATGGCCGTCGTCGACCCGATGCTTCGTGTGCGCGGCATCGAAGGGCTCCGAGTAGTCGACGCGTCGATCATGCCGCAGGTCACCGGTAGCAACACCAACGCGCCGAGCATGATGATCGGCGAGCGCGCGGCGACCCTGATTCAAGAGAGCTGACGGCCGTCGGGGCTCGCGCCGCAGCGCTCGGCCCTGGTCGCGCGTCGTGACGAGGCAAGCGCTGCAGCTCGAAGTTTTGGGTGACGTCGCTGCGCGAGCGCGGTAGACGAACATTCATGAATTCAGGGATCGTAGTCCGTCCGCCCAGGACCGTGGTCGATCGAGTCGCGCATGGATTGGACGGCTTCATCGTCTCGCAGATGATGAAATTGTCGCCGGACGAGACCCAGACCGCGGCCGCGCGACTCGAGGATTTCGCGGCGATTCAAGACGAGCTCGCGAGCAGCGGCGCGCTCGAGGACGACGCGATCATGTACCCCGATCCCGGGTTCGTCGGTATCTCGAAACGGATTCTCGCTCCGCATCGCGTCGGATTTCAGGAATGGCGTTGGCCGAGCCACCACCCGATTATTTTCGAGAAGATCGAAAACGACTATCGCTGGCGCAAGCACAATCAAACCGCCCGTCTCCGCATTTTGAAGCTCAAGCCCAAAGGCTCGACGATGGCGATCATCATCAACGGTTTCTCGTCTGGTCACCACATCATCGAGCGTTTCGCCTGGCCGGTGCAGATGTTCCGGCGCCAGGGGATCGGCGCCTCCTTGTTTGCGCTTCCGTTTCACGGCCCTCGCACCCGGGTCTTCCCGCCGGAGTGGCCCGGCGAAGATCTGCGAATGGTCATCGAAGGCTTCCGCCAAGCGATCTGGGATCTCCGAATCGCGATCCGCGCGCTCCGCCAGCAGGGCGCCAAGCGTGTAGGCGTCATCGGGATGAGCCTCGGCGGGTTCACCGCGTCACTGCTCGCCACGGTCAGCGACGACGCCGACTTCGTCATCCCTTACGTGCCGATCGGCTCGATCGCGGACTTCATGGACGACAACGGCCTCGTCCCATCCTCCGGTGCGCAGCAATCCGAAATGGCCAATGCGTTTCGCAGGCACATGGACGTGATCTGTCCCCTCTCACGACCTCCTGTGATCTCGCCTGAACGAATCACAGTGATCTCCGGGGAGCTCGACCGGCTGGCCACCGTCGATCAGGGCGCGAATCTTGCCGCGCACTTTGGTTGCAGGCACGTGATCTTCCGAGGCGCGCACCTTATCCAGAAGGGGCGTGCCCGTGCATTCAAGGACGCCTTCGCCGAGCTTCGGCGAAACGGCGTGCTGCCCGCGCGCTAGCGGAGCCCAGCGGCTGGCTGAACGAGCACGCTGCCCCAGAGCATGGAGCGATCGTCGATGGCGCGGTTCGCCGCTGACTCGGCCTCCGCGTTGCCAAAGCTGCGCAGGACCGCGATGGCGTTCGGGCTGGCCGCGCGTCGCACGGCCGCGAACAGCCTTTGCCGGTAGGATTCGTCGGTCCCATCCAAAATGTTCGAAAGCGTGAAACCGTCGAAGCTTCCGGAGGGCTGATTCTCGAGAAAGGCCGCAGCGTCGGCTTGGACCAGTCGAACGTCCTTGGCTTGCGGTGGTGGGGGCTCGTCCGAGAGCTCGCCGAGCAGGAGCGAGCGAGCATATGGGTTCTTCGCGTTCGGGTGATTCGCGAAGCAGCGTTCCATCCTCCCACGCATGACGGAACCGAGCCGTTTCGGAAGGAAGTCCAAGAAACGCGGCGCGTAGACCGAGCGAAGCGCGGTCACCGAAAAGAGCCCATCTAGAGACGCACGGAAGCGCCAGGTATTGAGGCGTTTGTCCCAGTAGCCCATTTGCTCGGCCGGGTCGTCGAGCTCGACGAAGGCTCGGACCCGCGAGGGCCACCAGCCCGCCAGCGGCGCGAAGAAGCGCATGAAGTCCATGACGCGCTCGGCCCTGCCTCGAAAGCCCGGCTCCCCTTCGAAGCGACGCTCGGCATACGCGAGTTGGACCGGGTTGATGTCGATCGCGACCACGTCGTGATGCGGCGCAAGCTTCATCGCAGTGCAACCCGCCGAGGCGATGCACAGCACGCGGCCTCCCGGGGCAAAGGCCGAAAGCTCGATGCTCGGGTCCTCGTACATGCGGCCGAAGAGAACTTGGCGGGGACCGACCCGGGCATCTAGGCGCCCGCGTTCCCAGATCGTGATCGCCTCGCTGTTCAAGGTGCCGCTCCCGATGGGAGGCTCGCCGCGACCCAGGCCAGAACCAGAAAAGCCGAGTTCTTGACGATCATCCCCTTCGGGTCGTGGATCAGATGCCGCGACCAGATCAAGCCATTTACGTTCAGGGTGACGAGCAGGATCGTCTGCGCGAGGGCGCAGAGAAAAGGCTCGGCTCCGCTCAAAACCCAGAGCCCGATCGCCACCTCGACCGCCCCCAAGGTGAGCAGAAAAGGCGCACCGAATCGCTCGCCGTACCGAGGGACCGCCTTGACCACCTCGAACTCGCGAGGCTCGCCGCGGAGCAACTTGCACCAGAGGCCCTCGTACAGCCAGACCGCGGCGACCGCGACCCGAATCAACCAGTAGGGAGGCATGAGCTCAGGCACGTCGGTCCCTCAAGCGGATTCGATCTGGCGCCGCATCGTGCCGAGGAGGTAGCGATGGAACCAATGGCAGACCATTTTCTCGAGCGGCTTCCAGAACCAGCGCGGCCATTTGCTGCTGAGGTAGCGGGTCTCGACGGAGACCTCGGTCTGACCGTCCGACAGGCCGCGGAGCTTGTACCGCCCTCCCGACAGGCGCATGCCTCCACCGACCGAGAGGTTCTGCTCAGCCACTTCGAACTCATAAAGGTCGCCCTGCTCGATTCGGGTGATGCGCTTGAGCAGGTTCCCGCCTTCGTACAGGCAGGTCGCCTCGTCACCTACGTCCGACACCTTGCCGACATTCCGAACCGGGACTGGCAAGAGAAGCCGCAAGTGCAGTGGCGGGCGCCCGCCGAGCTCTTCGTAGAACACGAGCCCCTTCCAGACGCGGTCGGGTGGGGCAGCGAAGATCATGCTTGTCACCACCGAAACCGGTTGCGCCAGATCGGCAGCGGCCTCCGTGAGCTCGTCGGCAGTCGCCGCCTTCGATTCTTCGATCATGACATCGCTCCTTATCGGACTTCACTAGGGGCAACAAGGCGTTCGGACACCCTCCGAGGACCGCTGGGCCGTGGCGCAGGAACGGGGCGCGTACTAGGAAAGGCAGATGGGCATGCTCGACCAGTTGGATCTCGACGCCGTGAAACGCGCCTATCGCGCCGACCTGCCCGTGCCCGTCGACGTCCTCAATCTCATCCATTTCAAGGACCAAGAGGCGTACAAATGGTACGGCGTGATGGTTTTTCCGCTTCTGAAGGCGGTCGGCGGGGAGGCCGGTTGGATGGGTGCGCACGTCGCGTCGTTCTTAGGGGAGCCTAGGGCTGAGGAGCTCCTCGTCGTTCGCTATCCGAATCAGCGCCGTTTCTTCTCGCTGGTGCTGAATCCCTACTACATGCTCGTGGCCAACCCACAGCGCATGAAAGCGGTTCGGAAGTTCGAGGCGTCCTTCACCAGCTCACCGGATTCGCTCGACGCTCTTCGACGTGCCAAGTGGGTGCTCGCCGTCCATTTCCACCAGGCGCCCGACGCGCTTCAGAGGGTCTTGGAGTCGGCTGGTGGCGAGCTCGTTTACTCGAGTCACGAGACCTCGCCGATCGAGATCAGCAAACGCCCGCACCCGGCGAATACGAATCCGCTCGTCTTCAAACGCACGGCCCTTTTTCGCTTCGAAGATCAAGCGAGCTGCGAGGCCTCCATGCAGCCAGGGGTGTTGAATCAGCTAGAGGAAGCCGCCGGCGAAGTTTCCGTCCAACTCTACGAGCGCGTCCCCCGGCGCCGCGCCGTCCCCGCCGCCCTCCAGAAGCTGCTCGGCTGAACCCTCGGCTTGGCCTCCAATGGTGCTTGCGACCTCAGAAACCGACTGCTTTCGGTCATTCGCTCTCGGGCTTCCTCCCGCCGATCGCCCGCCACGTCCAACGAGCGACTGGGAATGTTGCGATTGCCCCTATCCGCATTTAGGCTGAGACATCCAATTTAGGGCGAGTTTCGAGCTGGTAAGCGGGGTAGGTCAATGAAGGTTCTTGTTACTGGGCACAACGGCTACATCGGCGCGGTCATGGTGCCGTTCCTGCAGAACGCCGGTCATGAAGTCGTCGGGCTCGACACCTACCTGTTCGAGGGCTGCCATCACGGGCCGGCTCCCGTCGATCCGCCGGCGCTGCGGATGGACCTTCGCGAGGTCAAACCGAAGGATCTCGAAGGCTTCGATGCGATCCTCCATTTGGCTGCCCTCTCGAACGATCCGCTCGGCGATCTGAACAAGCAGTACACCTACGACATCAATCTCCACGCGTCGGTGGACCTGGCCAAGGCTGCGAAGCAGGCAGGCGTCGAACGCTTTCTGTTCTCCTCGTCCTGCTCGCTCTACGGCAAACCGCCGAGCGACGATCCGGTCGATGAGACCGCTCCGTTCGGGCCGATCACGCCGTACGGCGAATCCAAAATCAAGGTCGAGCAGGAGGTCGCGCCCTTGGCCGACGACAGCTTCAGCCCGACCTACCTGCGCAACACGACTGCGTACGGCTGGTCCCCGCAGCTTCGCGGAGACATCGTGGTCAACAACCTGGTCGCGTACGCTTTCATCACCGGCGAGGTCCTCATCAAGAGCGACGGCACGCCGTGGCGGCCGTTGGTGCACGTGGAAGACATCTGTCGCGCCTTCCTGGCCGTCATGGAGGCGCCCCGCGAGGCCGTTCACAACCAGGCGTTCAACGTCGGCCGAACCGACGAGAATTTCCAGATTTCGACCGTCGCGGACATGGTCGCCGAGATCGTTCCGAACAGTAAGGTCGTCTACGCGCCAGGCGGAGAGCCCGACACGCGGAGCTACTGCGTCGACTTCTCGAAGATCGCAAGCGCGGTTCCGGCCTCGAAGCCCGAATGGACGGTCCGCAAGGGCATCCACCAGCTTCTCGACGCGTATCGGGAGTACGGCCTGACCCTCGAGGAGTTCGAAGGCCGCTTCCTCAGGATTCGTCACCTACAGCGATTGCTCAGCGAGGGCCGTCTCGGCGATGGTATCCGCTGGCAGAAGCCGGCCGATGCGCCGAGCGCCGGAGGGCAGGGCTGACGATGTCTGAAGCACCTTCCCAGTCGACCGGCGCCAAGTGCCGGTTCTGCAGCACTCCGCTCCACTTCACGTTCGTCGACCTGGGCATGTCGCCTCTGTGTCAGACCGTCATTCGCGAAGAGCAGCGCAACCAGATGGAGCCGTTCTACCCGCTTCACGTCTACGTCTGCGACGAGTGCTACCTCGTTCAGATCGAGGAATACGTGAAGCCGGCGGACATCTTCACCGAGTACGCGTACTTCTCGGCGTTCTCCGATAGCTGGCTCGACCACGCGAGCCGGTACGTCGACATGATCTCCGAGCGCCTCGGTCTCGACGAGAGCTCGAGTGTCGTCGAGCTTGCGAGCAACGACGGTTACCTTCTTCAGTACTTCGTGAAGAAGGGAATCCCGGCGCTCGGCATCGAGCCGGCCGCCAATGTGGCCAAGGCCGCCGAAGAGCGTGGCGTGAAGACCATCGTCGAGTTCTTCGGCGCGGACCTCGCGAATCGGCTCGTGTCCGAAGGCAAGAGCGCGAACCTGATCCTCGGGAACAACGTTCTCGCCCAGGTCCCGGACATCAACTCGTTCGTGGAAGGGATCAAGATCTTACTCGCGCCGGGCGGCGTGGTCACCATCGAGTGGCCGCACCTCTTGCGGCTCATGAACGAAAACCAGTTCGACACGATTTACCACGAGCATTTCTCGTACTTCTCGTTTGCGACCACGGCGCGGATCTTCGAAGCGCATGGCATGAGGCTCTTCGACGTGGACGAGCTCTCGACGCACGGCGGCTCGCTTCGAATCTACGGCTGCCATGCCGACGACGAGACCAAGCCACTCAGCGATGGCGCCAAAGAGATGCTCGAGCGCGAGGCGGCTGCGGGCCTTGGAGGCCTCGAGGCCTACCGCCAGTTCCGCGAGCAGGTCGAGGCGACCAAGCGCGACTTGCTCGAGTTCCTCATCGAGAAGCGCCGCGAAGGGAAGTCCATCATCGGCTACGGAGCCCCGGGTAAGGGGAACACGCTGCTGAACTACTGCGGTATTCGCACGGACTTCCTCGAGTACACCGTGGACCGCAACCCGTACAAACAGGGCACGTACCTTCCCGGGACGCACGTTCCGGTGCACAAGCCCGAGAGGATCGCCGAGACCAAGCCCGATTACATCCTGATTCTGCCCTGGAATCTCAAAGATGAGATCGCGGCGCAGCTCGCGTACACTGCCGAGTGGGGATGCAAGCTGGTCGTGCCCATCCCTCGAGTGCAGGTTCTATGAAGTCAGCGAAGCTCAGGGTCAGTCCAGCGCAGGGAGTCAATCCATGAAGGTGGTCTTGTTCTGCGGCGGACAGGGCACACGCCTGCGCGACTACTCGGAAAGCATTCCAAAGCCGATGGTTCCGGTCGGGTACCGACCGATCCTCTGGCACGTGATGAAGTACTACGCCCACTACGGGCACAGGGATTTCATCTTGGCGCTCGGCTACAAAGCCGACGTCATCAAGGACTTCTTCCTCAACTACAACGAGGCCGTGTCCAACGACTTCGTCCTCTACGAGGGGGGCAAGCGAATCGAGCTTGCCAACAGCGACATCGAGGACTGGACTATCACCTTCGTCGACACCGGGGCGAGCTCGAACATCGGTGAGCGGCTCTGGCGCGTCCGTTCGTACTTGAAGGACGAAGAGATGTTCATGGCGAACTACAGCGATGGCGTCACCGACCTGGACTTGGACGCGTACGTCGAAGAGTTCAAACAAAAGGACAAGGTAGGGAGCTTCGTCGCCGTCTCGCCGCCCGGGAGCTATCACGTGACACAGTTCGGCGACGACGGTCACGTCTCTGGCATCCAGCCGATCAAGGCCACAGGCGCTCGAATCAACGGTGGCTACTTCATCTTCAAGTCGCAGGTCTTCGACTACATGCGCAAGGGAGAAGAGCTGGTCGAGCAGCCCTTCGGTCGGCTGATCGACGACGGCCAACTCACCGCTTACAAGCACGACGGCTTCTGGGAGCCCATGGACACGTTCAAAGACAAGCAGCGGCTCGACGAGCTCAACCGAAGCGGGGATGCACCCTGGCAGGTCTGGGCAAACTCCGACGATTCCTGACGAGAGGACGCGGCGCCTGTGCAAGAGCTATCATTCCCGACATCGACACCGACCATTCTGTGCCTAGGTGCGCACAGCGACGACATCGAGATCGGTTGCGGCGGTGCGCTGGTGCGTCTGCTGGCAAAAACGCCCGGCGCTTCGGTCCACTGGGTCGTGTTCAGCGCCGAAGGCGATCGGGCCGATGAAGCTCGGCACGGTGCGAAACTCTTTGCAGGCGAGCAGCTCGCGTCGCTCGAGCTCCACTCGTTTCGGGATGGCTTCTTTCCAGATTCGTTCGGAGAGCTCAAAGAGCGTTTTCGCGATCTCCAAAAAGCGGTGGACCCGGACCTGGTGTTCACGACCTGGCGCAAAGACCTGCACCAGGACCACCGCATCGTCTCCGAGCTCAGTTCGCAGACTTTCCGCAATCACCTGATTCTCGAGTACGAAATCAGCAAGTACGACGGTGACCTCGGTTCTCCCAACGTCTACATCCGGCTCGACACCGAAGAGGCCGACCGGAAGGTCGACAACCTCATGACCGTCTTCGGCTCCCAACACGACAAGTACTGGTTCAGCCGCGAGACGTTCCAGGCGCTGATGCGGGT
>JBLYYU010000179.1:0-3402 GCA_048550275.1 Polyangiales bacterium | reverse complement strand
GCGTCTTCGTCGAAGAGCCGTGGCCGGCCTCGGGACCGGATATTCGCGCCACTCATACCCATACTTTAGACACATGACACAATATTGGAACCCTCGGTAGCAAAATGGCTTGACGTTTTGCTACCGAGCGGTAGTTAATGTCCCAAGGCCTCAGTTCGAGAGATCGATTCAACCTGGGAGCCTATGGGAGACCCGCCGTGCAGAACACATTTCAAACCCTTCGCCGCACGATGCTTCAAGTCGCTCTGACCGGGGCACTCGTCTCCACCTCAACCCTCGGTTTGATGCCAAGCCACGCCGCCGCTGTGGAGGCGCACGTGGAGAACGCGGGGATCCTTACCGCGCAGATCCCCGTGGAAGGCTCGAACATTGCGACGGGGCAGGCGGTCATCGTCGTCGACAGGCCGATCGAGGAGGTGCTCCAGATCGTGCTCGACTACGCCAACTACGTACGGTTCATGCCCAACTTCACCAAGTCCAAGGTGCTCGCACAGCGCGGGAGCCGGGCCATGGTGTACATGGAAGTCAGCGTCGCCAAGGGCATGTACACGCTCTACGGGCAGCTCGACCTCGACGAGCGTCCCCAGGACGGGGTCTCGCGCGTGGTCGCAGGCCGCCTGATGGACGGAAACATCGACGCCTTCGACGCGAGCTTCAAGCTCACTCCGACCGATGATGGCACGGGCACGGAGATCGACTTCAGGATCTACGTGGACCCGGACCTGCCACTGCCGTCGTCCGTCTTCAGTCGAGAGAACGAGCGAGCTGCGGGCCGAACGGTTCGGGCTCTGCGCGCGCGCGTCGCCCAAGCAACCAACGAAGGATAAGAAAACCATGTCACGTTTCGCGAACAAAGTTGCTCTCGTCACCGGTGGAGGAACCGGTATTGGCCGAGCGGTAGCCGAAGCACTGGTCGCTGAAGGAGCCAAGGTGGTCGTCACCGGCCGTCGGGAGGAGCCTCTCGAACAGCTCGCCGGCAAGTACCCGGACGCAGTTCGCTACATCAGCACGGACGTCACCGAGAAAGGCGCTCCGGCAGCCGCGGTTCGTTTCGTCATCGAGCAGTTCGACCGCTTGGACGTCCTGGTCAACAACGCGGGCGTCGGCACACTGGCGCCGCTCGTCGGGCTCGACGACGACGCCCTCGAACAGGTTCTCTCGGTCAATGTACGAGGTCTGTTGGTCACTACGCGCGAGGCAATTCCGCACTTGGCCAAGAGCCGCGGCGCTGTCGTCAACATCTCGTCGACTCTTGCCCAGGCATCGATGCCCGGTGCGTCGGCGTACTCGGGTACGAAGGCAGCGGTCGAGCGCATCACCTCGGCCTTGGCCGCGGAGCTCGGACCGCAAGGCATTCGACTCAACTCGGTCGCCCCGGGCATCACGGAAACAGACATGAGCGCCGGCATCCCGCAGGAAATGCTCGACGGCATGATCGCGCAGACTCCCCTCGGGCGCCTCGGGCGGCCCGAGGATATCGCCAAAGCCGTGGCGTTCTTGGCGAGCGACGACGCTTCGTGGATCACCGGCCAGGTGCTGCAGAGCAGCGGCGGCCTGATGCTCTAGGAAACGCAACCTGCGCGTTGCCTTGTCCGGCCTCGCCCCGCCACGCTGACGTCCTCAGGCGTCACCCAGCCAAACTTCTGGTGCGAACGCGCTTGGCGAGAGCTCGAGCGGTATGGGGCCTGCGGGCACGATGCCGTTTCCCGTGCGGCCGAAGTACCCGTTGCGGGCGTGGTCGAGGTTCGAGGCTTCGCGGATCCCCGGCCAGTCGAGCATGGTCGCAAGCCACGCCGAGAGCTCCGGGTAGTCGGCGATACGCGCCTGGTTGAGCTTGAAGCGTGCGTAGTAAACCGCATCGTGCCGGAAGAGGGTCGGGAAGAGTCGTAGATCGGCTTCGGTCGGCTGCGCGGTACCAAGAAGAAACTCACGGCCCGAGAGGAGCTCGTTGAGGTAGCGGAGCGCCGAAAAGTATCGCCGGTACGCGCGCTCGTACGCGACCTGGCTCCCTGCGAACCCAGCTTTGTATGCGCCATTGTTGATGCGTTGGTAGATGAGCTCGTTGAGCTCGTCGATCTCTGTCTCGAGCGCCGCGGGGACGAGGTCGATGGAATCAGCGCCGAGCTGCTCGTCGAACGCTCGATTGAACATCCTCAGAATGTCGGCGGATTCGTTGTTCACGATCTGATTGGTCTTCGTGTCCCAAAGAACCGGGGCTGAGCGTTCTTTGGAGTCGACTCGTTCGTAGTAGGCGCTCAGAAATCGTTCGCCCCCGACTTGGTCGGCCGTACAGCCTGGGATCTTCTCGTTGAACTGCCAGCCACGATCGGGATGGCGGCGGAAGTAGACGACGGAGGCCCCAATGATGTCGGAGAGCCCCTTGACCGAGCGGCCGAGGAGCGCCCGATGTGACCAGGGGCAATTGTACGGTGCGAAGAGGTGGTACCGGCCTCCTTCTGCGGGGAACTCCGCGTCGGCGTCTGGTTCGATTGCCCGTCGGAGCGCGGACACGCCGCGCACCCACTCACCAGCAGCTCGAGCTGTCGCTTGGTTTTCCTCGGTGCCCCTGGCGCTGAGCGCTGCGCGATCGACCGAGAATCTCAGATGCCGGTCGTGGGGCTGATGAAAGTCGGGCTCGCCACCAACTGGGATGATGCCGCGACTGTTGAGCACTGGTTCGTTCGAGAAGGATTCGGCCTTGATGCGCTCCAGATCCGTCGTTTCGAAAAACTCCGGCCGCTCGAACAGATCGCGGCAATAGGAAAAGAGCGCGGACTGGTCTTCCAGTAGAAAGAACGTGGCCTTGAACAGGTCGAAATACACAGAGCTCAGGCGCACGAGGAAAACGAAAAGCAGGCAATCGGCATACGTGATCTCTTCGTTGCCAAGTACAAAGCGAGTCTTGGCGAGGCTGGTCTCGAAGTCTTCGAGGCGTGTCTGAAGGGCCGCGTGTCGTGCCTCGTAGTCGCCCTGGTCGTCTGCACGGCCGAGTTGGGCGACGGCATCGATGACGTCGTGCTCGAGCACCCGCACCAAGGCGTCGTGATGCTCGCTACTAGGGAACAGCTCGGGCGCACGTTCCCTCGCCCGGATTCGAGCCGACTTCAGGGTGCCATCGAGCCCCGCCCAGCCCACACCGGCGTCGCCCTTCTCAGGCCGCTCCGCCGTCCTTTCGCAGATGGCGACAAGATGCTGCACGAGGCTCTTCTCGGCTGAGACGTGTTCAGGTGTTCGATCGACCATGGGGTTCCATCGTATCGCGTTCGCTCGCCGCCGCGCCGCCTACGGATGGAAGCGAATCGCCCAGATGTCACGTTGGGTCGGGGACTTGCCATCGGCCCAGACGAGCATCGCACCGCCATCGGCCCCATATCTCACAAGGGGGAACAAAGCATTGCCCTC
>JBLYYU010000178.1:0-3769 GCA_048550275.1 Polyangiales bacterium | reverse complement strand
GTGGCAACGGCGGGCGATTGCCGACGTTGGTGACCTCATCCTCGAGGTCCTCGAGGTCTGCACCAGCAGTGGGCTGTGCCACCTTCTTGAGAGCGACCTTCGCGAACGGCGCCTTGCGAGCGGGAACGGCCAGAGATTGCGCATGTAGCGCGGCACCCTGGGCCACGACCAAGTCGGGGTCGATGTTCACCAAGGGCTGGCGGCCGAAGTACTCCGCGACCATGCGTTGAAGCATGGGGATTCGCGTCGAGCCACCGACGAGGATCACGTTGTCGAGCTGGGTCGGTCGGAGCCCCGCGGCCTTCATCGCGTCCTCGCAGACGTCGAAAGTTCGGGCCACCAACGGCTGGCACATGTGCTCGAGCTGCTGCCGCGTCAGCGAATAGTCCAGGTTGAGCGCCGCGCCGCCGTCGCCATAGGCGAGCTCCTCCACGCAGAGCTGGATGTCGTTCTTGTTCGAAAGCTGGATTTTAGCCCACTCGGCCGCCGACCTCAGCCGCTCGTAGGCCTGGACGTCTTGTCGGACGTCATAACGATGCTCTTCGAGGAAGCGCTCGATCATGTGGTCCGCAACGGTCGTATCGACGTCGTCACCACCGAGGAAGGTATCGCCCGCGGTCGCGAGGACCTCGAAGACGTCCCCTGCGAGCTGCAAGATCGTGATGTCGAACGTGCCACCGCCGAGGTCGTAGACCGCGACGCGCTCAGTCGATGTTTTGTTGTAGCCGTAGGCAAGCGCTGCAGCGGTTGGCTCGTTGACGATGCGAAGCACGTCGAGCCCGGCGACACGACCCGCAGCCTTCGTCGCGCTTCGTTGGAGCTCATTGAAATTTGCCGGCACGGTGACCACCGCCTGGCTGCACTCTTTGCCCAGCGCTTCCTCCGCGACCTTGCGTACGTGACGGAGCACGAAGGCGCTGATTTCACTGAGCGTGTAGGTCTCGCCCCGAGCAGCGACCAGAACGCCTCCGCTCGGCCCCTCCGAAAGCTCGAATGCAAACCGTTCTTGCGCGTGCTTGACTTCGTAACTGCTGAACGGCCGACCGATCAGACGCTTGACCGAGTACACGGTGTTCTTGGCGTCGAGTAGGCGACGTTCCTTTGCCGTCGCGCCGACGAGAACATCACCGCTCGGGTGAAACGAGACGACCGACGGGGTGAGCGTCACCCCTTGGCTGTCGGCCAAAACCCGCGCCTCCGTCTGCTCCCCGACGGCGACGACAGAGTTGGTCGTTCCTAGGTCGATCCCAATGACGGGTCCCTTGCTCACACTCCCCTACCCCTCACAAAATGCTCCGCAAAATGCTCTAGTAAGGATAGCGTGTTGTTCTCCGGATTACACATTTCCGGGCGCGAAAGGGCTAATTCGCTTCGGGTTCCTGGGATTCATCGCCGTCGCCCTCTTCTTCACCCTCGGCGACCGGCTCCACATCGACCACTTGCTCACCGTCTCGCAAACGGATGACCCGTACACCCTGCGTGTTGCGGCCGGTCTCGCGGATTTCGTGGACGCGGGTTCGAATGACCTGCCCCCCGTTAGTGATCACCATGAGTTGATCGTCCGGGGAGACGAGACGAAGCTTGACCAGAGCACCGTTGCGCTCCGACGTGTCCATCCCGATGATGCCCTTGCCGCCGCGGTTCTGCGTGCGCCACTCTGCAACCTTGGTGCGCTTGCCGTACCCGTTCGCGCTCACTGTCAAGACCTGCTTTTCGCCTTCGCCCTCGATGACGTCCATGCCGATGACGAAATCGCCCTCTCGGAGGTCGATGCCCTTCACGCCCATCGAGTCGCGACCCATCGAGCGCACGTCTTCGATGGGGAAGCGAATACTCATCCCGTGAGAAGTGCCAATGATGACGTGCTGGCCTGGGGTCACGATGCGAGCGGTGAGCAAGCCGTCGCCCTCACCGATGGCCACCCCGATGATGCCGGTCTGTCGAATGCTCTCGTAGGCACTCAAGCTCGTTCGCTTCACGCGACCGCGCCGAGTGCAGGTGAGCAGGTAGCCGTCTTCGACGAACTCGCGGATGGGTAGAATCGCCGCGACCCGCTCGTCCGGCTCCATGCCGACGAGGTTCACGACCGCCCTTCCACGCGCGGTGCGGCCGGTTTCGGGAATCTGGTAGACCTTCTTCAGATAGGCTTTGCCCTTGTCGCTCAAGAACAGGACATTGGCGTGCGCGTTGACGACGAACACCCAACTCACGAAGTCTTGCTCCCGCGTGTCCATCGCCCGTAGGCCTTTGCCGCCGCGGCTTTGCGCTCGATACTCGCTCAGCGGCACCCGCTTCACGTAGCCCGCGTGCGAGACCGTAACGACGACCTCTTCGTCGGGAACGAGGTCCTCGATGGAGATGTCTCCCTCGGCCTCGACTATTTCGGTTCGGCGCGCATCTCCGTAGCGTTCCCGAATCTCGTCGAGCTCGGCCACGATGACTTGGTCGAGCAATTCCTTGCTCGCGAGGATTGCCTCGAGCTCGGCGATCAGGTTCGAAAGGTTCCCGTACTCGGTCGCCAGCTTCTCCCGCTCGAGGCCGGTGAGCCGCGAGAGCCGCATCTCGAGGATCGCCTTGGCCTGTCGCTCGGTCAGGAAGTACTCGCCGCGCGCTTTCGCGGCTTCGATTTCTGCTTCCGGGCGACCGGCGCGCTTCACGAACTCCTCGAGCCCGGGGAGCGGCAGCTTCATCAGTCGGCCGCGTGCCTCGTCGGGGTCCCTCGAGGAGCGAATCGTGCTGACCACGAGATCGACCTCGGTCACAGCCATCCCTAGGCCTTCGATCAGCTCGCGCTGTGCCTTGGCCTGCCGAAGGTCGAACCGGGTGCGACGAACCACGACCTCGCGCCGGTGGTCGATGAAGTGAAGAAGCGCCTTTCGAAGATCGAGGACCTCGGGACGTTGCCCGACAATCGCCAGGCAGTTGTAGCCAAAGGTGCTCTGCAGGGCGGTCATCTGGTAGAGCTTGTTCAGCACGATTTCGCCGTGCGCGTCGCGCTTGAGCTCGATGACGACCCGGAGCCCATCGCGATCCGACTCGTCTCGGAGGTCGCTGATGCCCTCGAGCCGCTTGTCGCGCACCAGGTCGGCAATCTTCTTGAGGAGCTCCGCCTTGTTCACTTGGTAGGGAATCTCGGTGATGACGATCATCTCGCGATCGCCCTTGCCCGGGAGCTCCTCGATGCTGGCCCTGGCGCGCATCACGATGCGGCCGCGCCCGGTCCGGTAGCCGAGATGGATCCCTGCCCGGCCATAGATGTACCCGGCCGTCGGGAAATCGGGGCCCTTCACTCCAAGCCGTCCCGCCTCATCGTCGTCCTGCATCAGGTCGTCGACCGTGAGCTCCGGATCGCCCATCAGCCGCACGGTCGCGTCGACCACCTCGCGGAGATTGTGGGGCGGGATATTGGTGGCCATGCCCACGGCGATGCCGCCCGAGCCGTTGATGAGGAGGTTCGGAACCCTGCTCGGAAGGACGAGCGGCTCACTTTCGGAGTCGTCGAAGTTCGGGCCGAAGTCTACGGTTTCTTTTTCGATATCAGCGAGGAGCTCCGAGGCGAGCCGGTGCATCCGGACCTCGGTGTAGCGCATCGCCGCGGCAGGGTCGCCGTCGACGGAGCCGAAGTTCCCCTGCCCGTCGACGAGCGGGTATCGCATGGAGAAATCCTGCGCCATGCGAACCAGGGCGTCGTAGACCGCGCTATCGCCGTGAGGGTGGTATTTGCCGAGCACGTCGCCAACGATTCGGGCGCTCTTCTTATACGAAGCGT
>JBLYYU010000177.1:0-3918 GCA_048550275.1 Polyangiales bacterium | reverse complement strand
GGCTCGGGCGGGGGATTCACGAATCCGGATCTGCAGGTCACGCCCTTCGTCACAGGGCTCAACAAACCCTGGGACGTCGCCTGGCTTCCGAACGGACCCGTGTTGGTAACCGAGCGAACCGGCCGGCTCAGCGTCTACGTCCACGGCGTGGACGAGGAGCCCTTCGTCATTGCGCCCGATGACGTGGTCGTCGCTGGCGAGGGCGGCATGATGGGCCTGGAGGTCGACCCGAGTTTCTCGAGCAACGGGTACGTGTACGTCTGCACGACCTCGAACGCTTCGGGTTCCAATGACGTTCGACTCGTCCGCTATGAGCTTCAGAGGCCGGACGGCGACGCGGTGGTCAACCGCAGCGACATCGTCACCGGGATGCCGTACAACGACGTCCAGCGGGGGCGGCACAGCGGCTGCCGGCCGCGTTTCGGTCCAGACGGCTACCTGTGGGTAGGCACTGGCGACGCTGCGATTGGGTCCACTCCCCAGGACGACGACTCGCTCGGCGGGAAAGTGCTCCGAGTCGATCGAGACGGGGCGGCGGCGCCGGGCAATCCAGACGGGCGCCGCTGGTTCTCGAAGGGCCATCGCAACATCCAAGGCATGGCGTTTCGCGCTTCGGACGATCTCGGGGTGTCCGCCGAGCACGGACCGAGCGTCGACGATGAAATCAACCTCCTGGAACAGGGGAATTTTGGTTGGGACCCTGTGCCTGGGTACACCGAATCCGTTCCAATGACGGACCTCGATGCTTTTCCGGATGCCGTCGAGGCGGTTTGGTCGACCGGGTCGCCGACGCTCGCGCTCGCCGGCGCGTCGTTCATCGAAGGGAGCGCTTGGGGCGATTGGGACGGCGTCCTTGCCGTAGCCACGCTCAAGGCCGAACACCTTCACATCTACGTGATGAACGCCGAGGGCGAAGTGACCAACGACTTCCGAGTGATCGAAGATCAAGGCCGACTTCGCTCACCACGACAAGGCCCCGACGGCCTGCTCTACATCACGAATGATGGCGGCGGCCAAAGCGGAGCAGTCCTTCAAGTCACGCCGTCCCCACCGCAGTAGCTGGGCCGCTCTGAACCCGGGCGAGACGCCTTTCAAGCATCGAGCAAGCGCCCAACGCGGCGGTACTTGCCCTCGAACATCTCGATCCATTCTTCGAGCTTGTCCAGCTCGTCCTGTTCCAGACCCTCGAGGTCGCCGGTGAACAGCTCTGCGTCGAAGGAGACCTTTGCCAGAGCGCGAGTGCAGTCTTTGCCGGCGAACATTCCGTAGGGTCCGCCCGGTCCGTAGAAGTCGCGGCCGCGTGTCACGTCGTAGACCTGTCCGCGAATCCCAACGAGCAGCGGCTTGGCCGGGTCGGAACCGTCGAAGTCGACGAGCTCCGAACGCCCGTAGTCCCGCTCTTCCGCCTCGGGCAGCGGGGCTGCCGGCTCTTCGCGAGAGCCGAGCAATCGAGCGACGAAGCTGCGTAGACCCATGTCCGAGACCTACGACAAACGCGGGTCTCGGACAATCGGTCGATGTCGTGCGAACCTAGTCGGTCAACGCGCCGGCGCCGCCCATGTGGTAACCCTCTTCGCCGTGCAGGTTCGTGTCGAGACCCTCGCTCTCCTCGTCGTTACTGACGCGGAGACCAATGGTGGCGTCCAGCGCTTTGAGAAGCACGAATGTAACGACGGCGGAATACGCAGCAGCCGCGAGAACACCAATGATGTTCTCGATGAAGAGCTCGCTGTTGCCTGCGATCAATCCATCGGTTCCACCCCAGGCCGCGCTGGCGAGCACACCGGTCAAGACCGCGCCGAGCGCGCCGCCCACCCCGTGAATGCCGAAGGCGTCGAGCGCGTCGTCGTAGCCGAGCTTGCCTTTGAGCATCACCGCGCCGTAGCAGACGGGGCCAGCGATCAAGCCCATCACGACCGCAGAAATCGGGCCGACGAAGCCCGCAGCCGGAGTCACGACGACCAGGCCGGCGACCAAGCCAGAAGCCACGCCGAGAGCGGTGGGCTTGCCTTGCTTGATCCACTCGACGATGGCCCAGGCAAAGGCGGCGGCACCGGCGGCAAGGTGCGTGTTCACCAGCGCGAGCGCGGCATTGTCATTCGCGGCGAGCGCACTGCCGGCGTTGAAGCCGAACCAGCCGAACCAGAGCATGCCCGCACCGAGCAAAGTCAAAGTCAGGTTGTGGGGCGGACCGGGCCGGCCGCGACGTCCGATCACGATGGCGCACACGAGCGCTCCAGCACCCGAAGAGAGATGAACGACGGTGCCGCCGGCGAAGTCGAGAGCTCCGCGCGCACCCAGCCAACCGTCAGGCCCCCAGACCCAGTGGCAGATCGGATCGTAGACGAGAGTCGCCCAAAGGATGATGAAGACGAAGTAGGCGGAGAACTTCATTCTCTCGGCGATGGCGCCTGAAATCAGAGCAGGCGTGATGATCGCGAACATCATCTGAAACGCCATGAACAAGATGTGCGGAATCGTGGAGCCCTCTTGTGGCTCGAGGCCGACGCCATTCAAGAAGGCGTATTCGAAACCACCGATGAAACCGCCGCCAGCGTCTGATCCAAACGATAGCGAGTAGCCGATCACGACCCACTGCAACGTGATGATGCCGAGCGCGATGAAGCTGTGCATGAACGACGAGAGCACGTTCTTCGATCCGACCATGCCTCCGTAGAAAAGCGCCAAGCCCGGCGTCATGAGCATCACGAGTGCGCACGAGACCATGAGCCACGCGGTATCCGCTTGATTGAGAGCGTCCATCCCCGGTTCCTCCTTTGAAGTTGGCAGAGCCTAGATCCGTGCTGTTTCGAGTGGATGTGGCCGGCGTTTCCGATTTGTTTCAAAGCGCAGAGGCGCCCTCTGCGCCGAAATTACTGCGTTTTTCCCGCTAAGTCGGGGATGCATGCAGCCGTGATTTCGGTTACAACTTCCCTCCGGCGAGCCACACCGAATAGAGGGTGGAAACGGCGGCCGACAACCACAAGAGAGGCACTATCAATGGAATCCGCAGCTGAGTTCTTCGAGAAGTTTGAGCAGAAAGCCACCGCAGACAACGACGCGGCAACCGCCCCCAACGCGATCTACCAGTTCAACATCACTGGCGACGGCGGCGGCGAATGGAGCATGGACCTCACGAAGGGCAAGACCAGTGACTTCGTCGCCAAGGGTACTCACGACAGCCCCGGCGCGACCATCACCGTCTCAGCCGAGGACTGGCTCGGAATGCTCGACGGCTCGCTGAACCCCATGCAGGCCTTCATGGGCGGCAAGATCAAGATCGACGGCGACATGACCCTCGCCATGAGCCTTCAGCAAGTGCTGAACATGGTTCAAGACTGAGCCCACCGTAGTTCAAACTGGATTGGGGTGGCTTCTTATCGGGGCCACCCCTTTTTCGTGAGCACATGCCTTCATCGAACAGACCAAGCGACGCTTCGCGCACCCGGCTCAGCCCTGAGGAGCGACACCAGCAACTGCTGCGCGTCACCTCGGATATCATCGCCACCGATGGAGTCGACAACGTTCGGATTCCGTACGTGGCCTCCGCCGCCGGTATCACGAGACCGGTAGTCTACAAGTTCTTCCCGAATCGCCACGAGCTGATCAAGGGCGTCCTCGAAGACTTCCGCGAGGATTTCGCGCGGCGAACCCCCGACATCATGAACACGGACGAGGACGCCGACATCGAGGGGATCGCGCGTAAGTTCATCGACGCCGCCTGCGACACCATCGAAGCGAAGGGCTCGGGCGGCTGGCAGCTGATGCGGTCTGTCGGCCCCGACCAGGAAACCTCAGCAATCAGCAAGCAATTCCGGGCGCAGCTCGTCCAGCCCTGGCTGATTCCGCTCCGCGAGTTGACGGGCATGGACGACGCGGAAGCCCAAGCGCTCGCAGACATGATCCTAACGGGAGCAG